>JBBSHM010000003.1:0-66360 GCA_038253125.1 Acidimicrobiales bacterium | reverse complement strand
TACGAGCGCTGCGCTGCAACGGTGACTTCGATGACTACTGGCGTTTCCACCTGGACCAAGAACGACACCGGGTCCACGAATCCCGCTACGCAAACGACGTCATCCCGCTGGCTGCGTAGTCACTCCTGGAGCGCCGCACCCCAATCTTTTTGTCAATCTACGGGGCGGCACGGGCCATCACAGGCCGGGACTGAATGGGCTCTGACCTGGGACGATGCGGACGTCAGAACCCTCGACGGAAGGCCCTGGAGACTCTCTCAAGGTGGAGGCACGGGTTCGAATCCCGTTGGGGCTGCCAACGAAGGTCCTGTTCAGAGCGTTGCACGGGGTTCCGCTCACAGGCCAGGACCGGCTGTTACACCCGGGATACACCCTCCGGCTGGCCTGACGCCGTTAGCCTCGGGTGCTGGTGAAGGGAACGATCCGGCGTCGGGTGAACAAGGACGGCACGACGAGCTACGTGTGCCAGGTGAAGGCCGGCTCGGACCCGGCCACGGGCAAGCAGCGGGTGCTGACCGGGACGGCCAAGTCCGAGCGGGCCGCTCAAGCTGGTGCACGAGCTGGTCACCAAGGCCGCCTCCGGCGAGGTCCAAGCGGCCGATGTCATGCTGAACGAGCTGATCGATTGCTGGCTGGAGCTGGGCGGTCCCCCCGAGGCCTCGACCAGGGTCACCTACAAGGGCTACATCCGCAACCACGTCGCCGGTGGCATCGGACGTCTGAAGCTGAGCCGGCTCCGGGCCGAGGACCTCGACCGGCGGTACAGCCGGTTGAAGGCCAAGAGCCTGGCCCCGGCGCCGATCCGCAAGTGCCACGTGATCGTCAGCGGCGCGCTCTCCCAGGGCCGCCGGTGGGGCTGGGTCGTGGCCAACGTGCCGAGCTGGCCTCACCCCCGAGCGTGCCGAAGCCGGTGGTGCGCACCCCTGAGCCTGACCAGGTCCGCCGGATGCTTGCAACCACGGCCGAGGTGGACCCCGAGTTCGCCGTCTACATCCGGCTAGCTTCACCGCGACGCCCACCTGTTCTCCTCCTCCGCCGACGGGACCGTCTTCTGGCAGCCGGCCTCGGTGTCGAGGAGGTTCCGCACGATCCTGCAGCGCCACGGCCTCGAGCGCGTGACGCTCTACAGCCTCCGCCGCCAGGCGGCCACCGTGATGATCGACGCCGGGATCGATGCCAAAGACCGTCTCCGAGCGGCTTGGCAACTCGGTGACCACCGTGCTCACCACCTACACCCGGGCCAGGACGGCCGCCGGCCGGGCTGCCGCCGATCTGATGGGCTCCATCTACGACACGTGACCGAGGATGAGCCCAGGGCTCGTCCTGCCGAGGTTGTCTCACCGCCTGCGGATCCGCGGCGCACGGTGAACCCGCACATGGTGACGTCACCGCCATCCGGGTGCACAATGGGAGGGTGAGCACCGGTGAGGAGCTGTTGGAGGAGCGTCGGCGGCGGCGCCGGGCGGGCGACCCCAGGCTGTCGGCCGAGGGCCGGGAGCTGTTTCAGCGGATGACGACCGGGGATCTGGTCGACGAGTTCCAGGCCGGCCTGGACGCCGACCCCCTGCTCGGCGGTCACCACGACGACGACGCCTGACCGCTCCGCCCCGGGAGCCCCGTCCCCGGCGACGGCGACGCACAGAAGAAATCTGACCAGATGTCTCAAACCCCTTGACAGGTTCCGCCAGTCTCGGCTAGAGCGGCGGTCAACGGCTGAGCAACGGGAGGCTCAGACCGGCGACGAAGAGACGAGGACCAGGTCCTGTCCCGCTGTCACGGGACAAATGTCCCGTTACCGACGGGACATTTGTCCCGGACCCAGGCCGAGATTTCCCGCCAACTCGGGACAACTGCCCCTAGTGCCCAGCCCGACACCCCCGCATACTGAGCCTGATGAGAACCACGGGCCTTGGAGCGCCACCGAAAGCGAAGCCGGCCCTGGGTGGGCGGGGGGCCGGGCCGCTGGACGATGCAGATGATCCGCGCCCCGTACGGACCCGGCGGGCGGTCCACCTTGGCGGTAGGCGAGGCGCCGGCACCGGCCGCGCGACGGTCACCCCGGGAGCGTCTCCTGGCACCACCACGGCCACGACTTCGCCGCCATCACCGTGTTCTGGATCCTGATGCTCGCCCCCCTGGTCTTCGCCGAAGCGTTCCGCGACGACCCGCAGTGGCAGGGCTTGCGCCGCTACTCACAGATCAGCGCACCACTGTCGTTCGGGCTGTTCGTTCTCTACCTGTTCAGCTCGAGTATCAGCCCCGGCTGGGCGGGCCTGTACCAGCGGGTCTTCACCACCGCCGTCCTCACCTGGATCGTCGTGCTAGGTGCCCGCCTGGCACGACCGCGTCCCCGCCACAACCTGATTCGGTCACGTTCTGCCGCACCCTGTCCGACCGGTCCGACCGGCCCAGGCCGGCGCGGACAGCCTCAACCGACAACAGACGGGCCCCCAAACCAATGACCACGACCAAGAAGCCCGAACACTCCTCGGGCCCGGCCGCCGGTCGACCGTCCAATGGGGCCTATGAGGAGAAGTGCCCAGGGTCTCGACGAAGAGTGGCTGGACGCCCACTGCTTGCGGTCATTCTCGTCCATCGTGGCGGCCCAAGGCCTTGGGTGGCGTATGTGACGAGGAACCGTGCAGAATCCTGAACGGATAGGCGCAGAACAAGCTCACTGGGGCCCCCGGGGCGTGGGACGGGAGACGGCTGGTGAGGCCCCCGGCGTTCGACACCCCGGCCGGGTCGGACACCGGGCAACGTCTGCCCGCCCCTTGACACGATACGTCCGCTTGACACGATATGTCCGCCGAGCAATAGTCGTCCCTGGGCTCTTCTCCGACTGGAGACGGCCCGCAGCCGCAACGGCGCCGCGGCGGAACTGCGGCAGAACTGAGTGGGTTTCATGATGGTATTGACCGTAAAGCGTCGATTCGGGGTTGTCCTGACGGTGATGGGTCTGGTCAGTTTCGGCTTGAGGGGACCAACTCCGGCTGCCGCCGTTGCGGCCGATCCGGGTGTAGCCGCCATCACCGCTGGCTTGGCCCAGCTCGCGGCATTTACCAACCTTAAGTCGGGAGGCCTGGCGTCGGCCGGCTCGTTCGCCACCCCGGTCTCGCAGCTGACGGTGACTCCCGGGGAGCCCTCGACCCTGGGTTTCGACGATCTGCTCGACAAGCTCATCGTCAACCGGATCCCGGCCGGCTCGTCTCAGCTGTCGGACGTCGCCACCGCGTTGTCGACCGGAGCATCAGGCGTGGATCTGGAAGGCGGCGGTCGCCACGCCTTCGTGACCGCTACGCCAACACCTGCCCCCACTGGTACCACGACCGAGCAGTTGCAACTTGACTTCACCGTCACCCGGTCCGTCGACAGCGGCTTGCAGATCGCCAGCACCAGCCCCAGCCTGCAGGTCAACGCCAGTCACGGCGTGAAGGCGGACTTCACCCTGACCGGCACCATGACGGTCGCGTTCGACTCGTCCAGGAGCTTCTTCTACCTGGTACACACCGCCTCGACCCCGTCGCTGAAGGTCGACCTCGCGGCGTCCATTCCTGATGTGACCAAGGTCGACGTGGCGATTGGCATCCTGGCCATGAAGCTGATCACCTCGACCTTCCAGCTCAACACCCATTACGTGACGACGTGGCTCGACTCCAACAACGACGGCAAGCTGGCCTTCACCGAGCCGGCGTCGGGTGGTGCGACCAACCCGGGCGAGCTGGCTCAGGCCGCCAACACCGCCGCTATCGTCACCGCCGGCTACGCCCCAAGCAGCACAGCCGCCAGTTCCGTGTCCGGCCAGTTGGATCTCGATACCGCTCCCAGCGCCATCCCCGGCCTCACCCTCCCGTCCATTCCGACCTCGGTCAGTGTCACCAGCGCCGATCTTTCGACGGTACCGCCGACCGTGACCACGCCGAGCCTCGATGCGCGGTTGGTAAAGTTCAACACCCTCGGGCCGAGGGACCTGGCCACCAGCGTCGCCCGGCTGCTGTTCCTTGTCCGTGATGCCCAACTGGCCCATCTGTCCGGAGCCCAGCACGGCGACGCCTCCCTGCCGTTCCTCGACGCCAAGCTGTCGGACGCGGTGCGCCCCGATGAACTGTTCGTCAAATTCCTCACCGATCCAGCCAACGTCGACCAGGCCACAGGCCAGGCCAAATTCAGCTCGATCCAGGGCTTCTTCAATGCCTTGAGCCAGGAGACCGTCAACGTCCCATCGACCGGCCCGGCCGTGGTGACGGCGACTGTCGCCAATGCCAGCTACGACGATCCCACCTCCCGGCTGGCGTTCGAGATCGTCGTGAACCGCACCGGTGGCACCGAGAACATCAACGATCCCACGCACGGGTCGACCGACAAGAACCTGGGCACGGTCCAGATCGGCAACGCGACCCAGTCGCTCACCGGCATCCGCAACGCGGCTGATCCCGGCGGGGACGTCGCGACCACTGCGCCCACCTACACCCTCCACCTTCCGGTTGTGCTCGACCTCAAACCACCCGTGGCCGGCACGGCTTGCGCGACCGCCAATGATCCGGCCAACCCGGCCAATGCCGCCTGCCCCTTCAGCGTGCAGGAGGTGAATGGGAGCCAGGTCATCGGCACCAAGATCATCTCGTCGCTGCCCATCGCCCCCGACCGGTTCCTGGTCGCCACCGGCGGCACGCTGCTCGACGCCGACACGACAGTCAGCGCGACGGTAACGGCGGCCAAACCATCGGTCGGGATGGCCGGGTTCGTTCAGGCCGGGTTCGACACCGGCTCGATCAGCATCGCCACCGCTACCGGGGCGGCTCACCTCGTCCACATCGGGCTGGCCTCACAAGGCCCGCAGCGCATGGGCGTCTTGATGAACCAGTTGAACGGGGGCACCCCGTCCACCGCCATCAGTTATGACACGCTCGCCAACTTCCGCTCGACGCTGCATGGGTTCGTTCCCGACGCCAGCCTTTTCTTCGACGGCGCCGATCCCACCCTGACCGCGAGCAGCGACGACATCACGCAGCCGGCACTGACCATCGCCGGCGCCGGCCTGCAGGACCGGCTGAAGCCGCTCGACTTCGGGGCCGACAGCACCGCGCTGCGGGGCGCAGTCGCCAACGAAGTCGGCGCCCTCCGGGACACCCTCCAGAAGCTTGGGACGCTCACCACCGGCGCGACCAAGGACCGCCTCAACGCCAAGGTCCAGGTGCTCGGGCGTAGCATGTCCTCGCTGCTCCGCACCACCGAGCTCGACGCCGCCCTCAGCGCCATCTCCTCGAACTCGACGGGCACCGATCAGGGACCGTCCGAATCCCTCCAAGGCCTCATCCACAGCGTGTCGACCGCCCTCGGGACGCCAAGCGTGCTGGCTTTTCACATGGACGGCAGCCACCCGGCATCGCATCTGGTCCTCGACGTCGACTACGTCCGACTGCTCGATAGCGAACCGGCCGCCCCACTCGCCATGCGCTTCCAGTCCGCCGGCAAGCCCCTCGACCTGGTCGGCGTCGGCACCGACGGCACACTCAGCGCCAAGGGCCGGACCGAGGCCCACCTGGCGCTCACCGTTCCCCTCGACGGGACCGCGCCAACCGACCCCAGCCAGGTAATGGTCCAGGGCAACGGCTCGGTCTCGGTCTCGCCCGACCTGTCATTCAGCGGCTCCCGCACCGCCACCGTAGGTGCGCTCGCCGTCACCCTCAACCCGGCCAAGATCGAGGCCCACCCACGGTTGACCGTCCAGGGTCCCGGTGGTGGGCTGGTTTCGCTCGCCACCTGGGCCTCCGGCGCGTCCAGCGCGGCGCCCGCGGCTGACCCGACGGTGACCTGCCCGGATGGTTCGATCGGCAAAGCGGTATGCGCCGACCTCAAGACCCTCGGGAGCAGTTTCGGTGTCAGCCTCTCGGGCGACGAGGCCTTCTTCGGCGACGGCCTGGCCGGCATCACGCCCGACAACTCGTCAATCACCGTTCCCGGCAGCCTCACGACCGCCCAGTCCAGCCTCACCCTCGACCTCCCGAAGATCAAAGACGGGCTGAACGGCGGCCTGGCCCCGTACCTCGACGACATCAGCCGGTCGCTCGACGTCGCCAGCGCCAACGGCAAGCTCCCCTTTGTCGGCAAGGACATCCAAGAGGGCTCAGCCTTCGTCCAGAAGCTCAAGCAGGACCTGACCGCCGCCGTCGGCGCGCTGTCGGTCACAGCTACTACCCCCACCTCGAACGATGTCGAGAACGCCCTCAACACGCTGCACCTGACCGAGCTCAGCGGGTTCACCGCCACGGTTACCTGCGGAGGCATCAGCTGCCTCGGGACCGAGGACGCGAGCGCGGTGGACGGCGTGAGGTTCTCGATGACCGTCGGGCAGGGGAGCGTGACCCCCGGAACAGCATGCAGCGGCAGCAACTGCCCGAGCGTCGCGCCGGGCAAACTCGACCTTGGCATCCCCGGCGTGCGGTTCCGCAGCGACGCAAGTCCCGCCATCGACTTGGGGTGGCAGCTCAAACTGACCTTCGGGTTCGACAAGGAGCACGGGTTCTACCTCGACGCCGGGTCACCGGCCAACAACGACCTCAAACTGGCGCTCTCGCTCAACCTCCCCGATTTCGACGCCCAGATCGGGTTCGTGACCGTCAAAGCCGCCGACATGAACGGCGGCGGCGGCACCGCGACAGCTGACACCAACCATTCCACCCCGGAGTTCTCGGGCACTTTCGAGATCGGGCTGCAGCAGGTCAACGGCAAGTCGCTGCTCAGCATCTCCGACATCGCCTCCGCGGATATCGCCCAACTGGTGCACATCGGCCTCGGTGCCAAGGCCAACGTGCAATACGACCTCAGCGCCAACGCCGGCTCCGACTTCCCCGGGATCTCGGCCCACCTAGGCGTCACCTGGGGCTGGGACAGCACCCACAGCGACCCGACGGACAACACTGGACTGGCGATCGGGTTCTCCGACGTGAAACTGGAGCTCGACCCGTTCTTCCACAAGCTGCTCGGGCCGGTCTACGACGACATCAAAAAGACCATCTCCCCGCTGAAGCCGGTCGTCGACGCCATCGACGGGCCCATTCCGGGAGTGTCCGATATCTCGCACATGGTGGGTGGGGGCGACATCAGCATCCTCACCCTCATGAAGCTGTACAGCACCTTCAACGGCGGCAACGGGCAGTTCGCGGCTCTCGAACGGGTGCTGCGACTGGTCCAATCGGCGGTCGACTTCGGGTCGGGCGGGACGGTACATCTCGGCGATTTCGGTGTCAACAAGGACAAGGCGCTGGTCGGGATACCCACCCCGGATCAGATCCAGAACTTCATCACCGGCAACGCGCTGGCCGGGGCCAAAGCCGTCCAGGACGCTGTTACCGCGGCCTGCGCCAAATGCGGCGACGCGCTCAACAAGCTCACCAAGGAGATCGGGCTCGATGAACTCGACCCGACCGGGACAATCGGCCTCCACCTCCCCGTGCTCGACCAGCCCGAGAAACTGGCCGGCCTGCTCCTCGGCCAGGACATCTCGCTCGTCACCTACGACACCGGACCGCTGCACAACGAGTTCTCCTTCGCCATCACCATCGGTCCCCTCGGGATCCCGCTGTTCATCGACATCGGCGTGGCCGCCACCGTCGACATGCGCTTCTCCGGAGGCTTCGACACCTACGGGATCCGCAAGGCCATCGAAACCGGCAAACTGGCCAGCATCCTCGACGGGTTTTACCTCGACGACTTCGACAGCCAGGGCCAGGAGCGCCCCGAGATCGCAATCTCCCACGCAATGGTGTACATCGACGCCAAGCTCAGCCTGGCAGTCGTCGAAGCCGGCATACGCGGCGCGATAAATCTCACCGCCAACCTCGACCTGAAGGACTCCGACAGCCCGAAGACGCCTGACCTGCCGAACACCGGCAAGGGCGACGGCAAGGTCAGGATCAACGAGCTCGGCCGCGATGCCAATGGTGACTTCAACGCCTTCTGCATCTTCGACAGTTCTGGTGACATCAGCGCCGATCTGGTCCTGTTCTTCAAGGTCAACTTCGGCCTGTTCGATGAGGAGTGGACCAACACCCTGGCCCACGGGCAGATCCTCAACCTCGACCACAGCTGCGACGCGCCCGCGCCGCCTCCGACGCTGGGCCAGGTCGCGGGCACGGATCTCATCATCAACGCCGGCAAATACGGAACCGGTACCGCGCGCGGAAACGCACACTGGGACAACAAGGCCGGCGGTCCGCTGACCAAGACACCGAACCCGGCTCTGGACGGCGCCGAGACCCAGCCGACCGAACTGACCACGGTCCGGGCCCAACACGACGCGGCCGGGAACTTCCTGGGCTTCGGCGTCGACCTCCTAGGGAACCACCAAGACTTCATGATCGCTCCCAACCCTGGCATACCGAACGACCCGGGCCACCCCGGGCTCAACCGGGTCATCCTGGACGCCACCGGCTACGACGGCCGCGAGATCGTCAACATGCTCGGTGACGGCACCGGGACCGACCCGGCCGCCACCGGCACGACCGTCCGCCACTTCGACCAGCCCGCCGTCATCCTCGGCGGCAACCAGGACGACCAGATAAAGGTCGACGGCAGGGCACCCGCCGGCTCGTCGGTCGCACCGGTGGTCGCGGTCGACGGCGGGCAAGGCAACGACCTGATCATCACCGGCGACGGCAACGACCTCATCGCCGGCGGCCCAGGCAACGACGACATCCACAGCGGCGCCGGCAACGACCAAGTGGCCGGCGACGCCGCGCTCACGGTCGGGCCGAACTACGCCGTGTCGCTCGACGCCCTCCACGTGACCGAGATCAATGGTGGTGCCAATGCCGACGGCAACGACACAATCGACGCCGGCCTCGGCGGAGGCGGCGTCAACGGTAGCGACGTCAACGCCGGTGACGTGGTCAACGGTGGCGGCGGCAACGACCACATCGCCGGTGGGGCGGACGACGGTCGGGTCGTAACCGATCCGACCAACCCGGCGTTCCGGGACGACAACAACGTCCTAATCGGCGGGTCCGGTAACGACAGCATCGTCGGGGGTCCGCACCACGACACCATCTACGGTGACTACTACGAGACGCTAACCGATCCGGCCGCGACCGGCACCATGGTGGCCGGCCTGACCTACGACGACCACATCGACAGCGGCACGGGCGACAACACCGTCTACGGGGGCGCCGGCGCCGACACCATCGTCGGGCACTCGGTGTCAGCCGACGCCACCCAGACACCGCCCGTCATCGCGACCCACGACACGTTCTACGGCAACGGCGGTGCCGACACCATCACCGGCGGCGCCGGTGACGACTCCATCTCGGGCGGCCCGGACAACGACACCATCCTCGGCGGACCAGCGAATGACACCATCCACGGCGACGCGGGCGACGACAACATCGGCGGCGACAGTTCACTGACCCCGGCCAATCCAGCACTGGGCCGGTTCAGCCAGCTCCAGCCCTCCTCGCAACAGGATGGAAATGACATCATCTTCGGCGGGGCCGGCAACGACACCATCTACGGCGGTGGCGGCGACGACCTCATCTTCGGGGACCAGGGCAACGCGACCTGTCCCGTCCTCACCTCCACCAACCCGGTGGTGTGGCCGGCCGCATCCGAGCCGGTCACCGCCGGCGACGGCAACGACACCATCAACGGCGGCCCCGGAAACGACATCATCAGCGGAGAAGGCGGCAACGACACCATCACCGGTGGTGCCGGCAACGACCGGATCTGCGGCCACCAGGGCAACGATGTTCTGTCCGGCGGGACCGGCGACGACCTGATCTCGGGTGGCAGCGGCAACGATCAGCTCTACGGCGACGACGGCAACGACCACCTCGAGGGCAACAGCGGCGCGGACGTCCTCTCCGGCGGCCCGGGCAACGACCAGCTCATCGGCGGCACCTCCGTCGCCGGATCGGCGGACACCGGCGACACCATCTACGGCGACGCCGGCGACGACGTCATCATCGGGGACAACGGGACGATCAGGAACGCCTCGCCGCCGGTCGTCAACGTCTTCGACCTGACATCGACCGACCCGACCCTGGGCGGCAACGACACCATCGACGCCGGCAGCGGCAACGACACCGCCTTCGGCGGCCTCGGCGACGACACCACCCGCGGCGGTGACGGCGACGACCACCTCGAAGGAAACGTCGGGACCGACACCATCTACGGCGGCGCGGGCCAAGACGACATCATCGGGGGCACCTCACCGGTCGCCGTCGCTGGCGCCGACTCATCGGCCATCCCCGACGTCGGTGACCACCTGTACGGCGAGGACGGCAACGACGTCGTGGTCGGCGACAACGGCAGCATCACCCGGGACAACCCGGTCGTGCTCGACGGTTCCGACCCGACCGACACCCCCATGGTCCACCGGACCTTGGCGCTGCTCGGTATCTATACCGGCGGCCCCATCGTGGGTGGCGACGACGTCATGTCCGGCGGCAACAACAACGACTGGCTGCTCGGCGGGGTGGGCAACGACGCCATCAGCGGTGACGGCGGCAACGACCACATCGAGGGCGACAACGGCAGCGACACGCTGTCGGGCGGCGACGGCCAGGACGACGTCATCGGTGGTACCTCACCGCTGGCGCTCGCCCCCGGTCACACCACCACCGATGTGACCGATGTCGGAGACGCGGCCATCAACGGTGACGCCGGCGCCGACTACCTCATCGGTGACAACGGCTCGATTACCCACCCCCTCGACGCCGAGGGCAACTGGGCCATCTCCCAGGCCGACGGTAGCTTCCTGCGCAGCGCGTTGCTACTCGACCGGCTGACAGTCGGCGGCGCCGACACCATGAGCGGCGGCGACGGCAACGACCGGATGTGGGGCGGCATCGGCAACGACACCATGGACGGCGGCGTCGGCGACGACTACATGGAAGGCAACCTCGGCAGCGACATCATGTCCGGCGGAGCGGGCGACGACGACATCGTCGGCGGCACCAGCCCGGTCGCGCTCCCGGCGGGCAGCGACGCCTCAGCCGAGGCCGACGGCACCGCCGGCGCAGCGGCCGGCACCCCAAGGCTGGGTAACCACATCTGCGGATTCGAGTGCAGCCAGACAACCGGTCAACCCGACAACGACGTGATCGCCGGCAACAACGCCCGCATCGACCGCTGCGCACCCGTCAACGGCGCGGCGGCCGGGCGGGACGGGTGCGCCTGGACCCAGACCAGCTACGGCAGGTCCAAGGATGCCACCACCTCACTCGGCACCTCGACCACCCGGTACCCAACCCTGCTCGGAGAGTCGAGCAGCGAGACGACCCACAACGGCGACGATTACATCGAGGGCAACAGCGGCAACGATGCCCACTACGGCGAGGACGGCAACGACGTTCTTCACGGCGACACCCCGGCCGCCAACGCCCCGCGCAGCATCAGCGCCTGGTCGGCGCTGCCCGCCCCATCGCCGGACGAGTGCCTACCGGTCAGCGACCCGAATGCCGGCCAGGACATCGCGATCGGGGGGTACGGCAACGACCTGGCCTGCGGCGAAGGCGGCGACGACGCGCTGATCGGCGACCGGGCGACGGTTACCGTGACCCCGTTCACCGGCGCGACCCAGAACATCAGCTCGGCCGGCCCGCCCAACCTGGTGGCGTCGTTCCCGGCGTCGGGCGACACCATCTACCCGACGACGTTGCTCGATTTCACCGTCGGCGGCAACGACCTGCTCTTCGGCGGCCCGGGCAACGACACCATCCACGGCGGGGCCGGTGACGACTTCATCCAGGGCGACGACGGCATGCGCATCGCCGGGCAGACGGCCGCGACCGGAGACGACATCTTGTTCGGCGACAACGGCAACGACTCGATCCAGGGCGGGCCCGGCAACGACCACCTCTGGGGTGGCGATGGCAACGACGACCTCGACGTCATCCGGAGCCCGCTGTCGACCGACGTCCCGCCCAAGTCGGACGAACACAACAAGGCTCTACCGCCGCTGTTCCCGAACATCCCGGCCTACGCAACCCGCTTCCCGGCGCCCGCCGGACAGTCCTACGACATCGACCCGGGCGCCCAGAACAACCCGACGACCACCAACGGCGACATCGCCTACGGCGGCTACAACCGGGACATCTCCCAGGCCGACAATCTCAACGACCGGCTGGTCGACTCGTTCGGCGCCTACAACCTGTTCATGGTCTGTCCCGCGGCGTACGGCGGCTCGCAGATCACCAGATCATTAAGTCCCGGCGTCCTCACCTACCTCCAAAAGCTCGGTCAGGCCGACGGCGCGGTCGGGGCAGCCGACCGGACATCCGTCGGCGGCGGCGAAGTCACGATCATCTATCCTGGCACGGCCAACCCCAACAACGCAGGCGCCGCATACTCAACCACACCCGGCCACTTCACCTGCTGAGAGTCCGATCCGATCACGGCAGCATGACGGCGAGGACAGCAGGCCCAAACTGGCGCTGCCCAGCACCATCCGGTCGATGACCATCACGATGACCCCGACGGTGAGGACGTAGACGAACCACTTAAACTGCTCAACCTCGTCCCCCTCGGCGCGCCGGAACCGAACGGCGACGCAGGCCACAAAGGCGATCTGATCGAGCAGGTAGAGGTTGTGCACCACCGGCGCCCACAGGCGGTAGACGGTGGCGTAGCCGGCGAGACGGAACGGAGGTGCGACAGCGAGCACGTTCGTGGCCGCCCACGTGCGGTGTCGAGGAGGTTCCGCACGATCCTGCACCGGCACGGCCTCGAGCACGTGCCGCTCTACAGCCTCTGCCACCAGGCGGCGGGGGCACAATGGGAGGGTGAGCATCGGTGAGGAGCTGTTGGAGGAGCGGCGGCGTCGGCGCCGAGCGGGCGACCCCAGGCTGTCGGCCGAAGGCCGAGAGCTGTTCCAGCGGATGACGACGGGGGACCTGGTCGAGGAGTTCCAGGCCGGCCTCGACGCCGATCTGGCCACCGACCCCCTGCTCGGCGGTCACCACGACGACGACGCCTGACCGTCCCACCCCGGGAGCTCGAACGTGATCCTGATCGATGAGTACCTGGCCATCCGCGTTCTCGGTGGAGCCTGGCCCGACTGGCTCCCCGACGACGACCTGGGCGTGACCGCGTCCCGCCACTGGCGACTGCTGCAACGAATCCACGCCCGGGCCGGCGGCCAGCTCTCCAGCGCCTGGGAGTGCTACCGGTCGAGGATCTTTCCGTCGTGGCGTCACCCCACCCGAAGTCCTCCAGATCCTCGAACCGCGGCCCCTCGATGACGCGGCCAGACTTGCGGCCCGCTCGGGGGCGGCCTGCTCATCGCCGAGTCCCTGGCCGCGGCGTTGACCCACGGTCGGCCTGACCGGGTGGGCCGTCGTGGGGCAGTGGAGATCGGGTGTCTGGTCTGGGCGTTTGGAGGGGCGCTGATCGCCCTGTCCGCACTGTTCATCGACATCGGTGACGCCCCGGTCGTTCTCTACGTCGCATCTGTCGCCTTCCCACTCTCCGCGGTCGGCGCCGCAGGGGCCGTCCGTTCCTGCCGTGATCGCCTCGCAGGGCTTCTCCTGCTGATCTCGGTCGCCACGCCGACGTACTTCGCCTACGTCTTCAACCTTCCCGCCCTCATCGTGGCAATCGTGCTGCTCGCCTGGCCACCGGCGATTCTCGGTGCCCGCCACCCCACGTAGGTGGCGGCGCAAGAGGTGTCCATCACGCAAGCCCCGGTGGCCGACGAGGGCTTCTTCATCGATCGCACCCACTGGCTTTGGGCTGTCCCATCGACCTTGACTACTGTTCAGGTAAGAGCGAGAACGACTGTTGAGAGTTGGGTGAGCTTCGGATGGTGCAGCGAGCTCATGTGTGGGGCGTGGGAACCGCCGTGATCGGCGTGGGGATCTCGGTAATGGTTGCTGGTCCGGCGTGGGCCCATGTGGACCCGAACGTGCCGGTCGGGGGTCAGTCGGTGGCTGGGCCGTCGACGGTGGCGCGGTACGGCCAGGCGGTGTCGTCGGGTCAGGAGTCGGCGGGTGGCGGGGTCGCCTGGTACCTGGCGGCAGCCGTGGTCGGTGTGCTGATCATGTCGGCCGTCTGGGCTGGATTGCGGGTGCTCCGGCGGCGCCAGATAGCCGGTGCCGGGGTGTCGGCCGCTTCCGCCGCCGATGAGGTCGAGGCGGAGCTGCAGCGGATCACCGCCGCGAGCCGGGCCGAGAGCAGGGGCGGGAGCGGGACGGGCCTGCAGACGAGGGCGTTGCTTTGAGGCTGGTGCGGCTGGCGCCGCTCGCCGCGGCGGTGGCCATGGTGGCGGCCAGCTGCAGCTCGGGTTCGTCGGGGACGGGTCAGACCGCCTCGACCTCGGCGACCAGAGGGGAGCGTCCTTACACGGTGTCGCGCATCGATGCCAGCGAGCCCCAGGCCAGCGGGCGGTGGGGGGAGCGGGTGGCCTCGGCGTCGGTGGCCGGGCGCAGTGGCGACCTGGATGGCGACGGGGTGACCGACCTGTTCGTCGGCCAGCCCCGCTACAGCACGCCGTCGACCCGCAATGCAGGCCGGGCGTGGGCGGTCAGCGGCAGGACCGGCAAGGTCCTATACCCGATCGATCCGCCCGAGCCGCAGGCGGACGCCAAGCTCGGGTTCGCCACCGCCACCCTCGGTGACGTGGACGGCGACGGGAAGTCGGATGTCGCCGTCGGCACCGACGCACAGACGGTGGGCCCGAACAAGGGTCAGGGGGCGGCCTGGGTCTTCAGCGGCGCCGACGGCAAGATGCTGTACCGGCTCGACAACCCCCAGCCCCAGGCTGACGCCCGGTTCGGGTCTCGGATCGCCTCCGCCGGCGACGTCACGGGCGACGGGGTGCCCGACATCATCGTCGGGGCCTCGGCCAACGATGTGCCGGCCGGGTGCGGCCAGGAGGACCCCGTTCCCGACGGTTGCCACAAGGACCAGGGACAGGCCTTCGTCTTCGACGGCCGGGCCGGAGCACTCGTGCGCACCCTTGACCTACCGGCGACGGATCAGCCTCCGGCCTCGTGCCGCGGTGCCGGCGGTGGCGGGATGACGAGCAACAGCTGCGGCTCGCTCGGCTTGGCCGTGCAGGGTCCGGGTGACACCAACGCCGACGGTGTCCCCGACCAGCTGGTGGACGCTGGCAGTCTCGACGGGGTCGGCAAGCTCATGCTCTTCAGCGGCAAGACCGGCGAGCTGCTGCTGTCCATCGCCGACCCCCAGCCCCAGCAGGGGGCCGACTTCGGCTTCCAGGACGCGGCGCCGCTGTCACCGGGAGACCTGAACGGCGACGGCGCCGCCGAGATCTACGGCAACGGCTTCCTCCAAGACGGTCCCGCCGGCAAGGGCCAGGGCGCAGCCTGGGTATTCGACGGCAGGACTGGCCGGGTCCTCTACCAGCTCAACGACCCGACGCCGACGGAGGGCGGGCAGTTCGGTTGGTCGATGTCGGCCACCGACTTCCAGCGCGACGGCACCCCGGCCCTCTACGTCGGCCAGTCGCCGCACGAGGTGCCGAACACCCCGGGCGACGGCGGGACATACGTCTTTGATGGCCGGACCGGCAAGATGCTGGAGGCCCTCGAGCTGCCGCCCTCGGACCGTCAGCCGGTGGTAGCTGACAACCTGGGCCCCAGCCTGGGCTGGAGCAGCGCCTCACCCGGCGACCTCAACGGCGACGGCAGCCCGGACTACGTGGCGACGGCGCCGTTCGAGGACGTCGCCCAGAACAAGGACCAGGGAGCGGTGTACGTGTACCTCTCGGGGAAGAAGTAGAGGAAGTAGAGGCAGCCTCAAAAGACCTCGCCGGCCAGCCGGAGGGCGGTATGGGTCAACCTCACAGCGCAGACCGGCCGGTGGCGCCGGGACATGTCATTAGCGTCGGCTGGGCATGGCCGACGGGGTGGGGTCGCAGGCGGCGTCGGTGCTGCAGGTCCTGGCCGACCTGTCGCCGTCCGCCCAGCAGCGCTCTTCGGCTCTCACCATCCCGTTGGACTGGTTCCGGTGGCTGCCGGCCTCTGGGGTCCGGCTGTTCCCGCCGGAGCAGGCCCTGGCCTTTGACCGGCAGGGGCTGCAGGTGGCGCAGGGGGTCCCGGTCGATCGCCGGCTGGGCGAGCGGCTGGCGGCCATCGACCGCATCCGGCCCGGTGAGCATCGGTCCCTCCGGGTCGGGTGGCTGTTCGTCGCGGGAAGGCGCCAGCTCGGTGAGGGCAGGACGCAACGCGCCTTCCACCCGCTGGTCAGCGTCCCGGCCCGGGTGGCTCTGCCACGTTCCCCAGTGGGCGGCAGCGCCATGATCTGGGCCGCGGGCGACGTGGCGGTGTCCGACCTCGTCGCTGACCCCGCCCGCCGTCACGAGCTGGAGGCGCGCTTCGAGGTTGGTGGCGGGGCGCTCGACACGCTGGAGATCCCGGAGATCCCGGTCGACCTGCTGCGCCGGCTGGACCTGCTTGCCGCCTTTGCCACCAGGGCAGCCAGGGCCGCCGATCTGGAGGCGGTCGGCCTGCGCCCGGTGACGGCTGGTCCCGAGGAGCTCATGCGCCGGGACGGCCTCGTCACCGTCGCTGGCGTCGGGATTTTCACCGCCGGCGATGTCGGCGGGCTGTCGGCGTCGGCGTCGCTGCGCTCCTGGGCCGGGCGTGACCTCCGGGATATGACGGCCTTCCACTCGCTCTACCTCGCCGATGACGGCGATGGATCAGAGGCTGACAGCTCCGACGTCGCTGGGCCCACTCAGGTGACGGCTCCGTTCCCGCTCACCCCCACCCAGCGCAGGGCGGTCTCGGTGAGCCGATCCGCACTTGTGTCGGTGGTCTCGGGCGCCGCCGGCACCGGCAAGTCACACACGGTGTCGGCCATCGCCTGTGACGCCGTCGGCCGCGGCGAGACCGTGCTGGTGGTGGCCAAGAGCGATGCCGCCGTCGATGCGCTCCTCGTCCTCCTCGGCGAGGCGCCGGGCCCGGCTCCGGTGATCTTCGGTTCCAGCGAGCGACGCGTCGAGCTCGCCAACCGACTGGCGGCGGGCGAGCTGCGTCCGGCCGAGCGCGCCGAGCTCGAAAGCGCCGAGCGGGCCCTCCGGGATGCGGTCGCCGCCCGCGACGGGCTGGTGTCGTCGATCGTCGAGCTGTTGGGTGCCGAGGCCGCCGCCCAGCTCGATGACGACGCCTGCGACGAAGCCCGACTTCTCGCACCCGGCCTCTTCGACCCCGCCTGCGACCTCGAGGAGATGCGCCGGCTACTCCTGGCGGCGACGCCGAGCACTGCGGGCTGGTGGGCCCGACGCCGGGGCCGAAGGGCCTTGGCCCGGGCGGTGGCGTTGGCCGGGGCCAGGCCGGACGTCGTGGTCTCGGGTCTCGCCCCGGCCGCCGAGATCGCCCGCCAGGCCCGCTCAGCAGGTGCGTTGATCGCCGCCGGAGGTCTCGGCCTCACCCAGGAGTGGGCCCGCCTTGAGAAGCTGGAAGGCCAGCTGCTGCGCCTGGTGGGCGAGTGGCTGGCGCTCACCAGCCGCTCTCCCGCTCGCCTGACCCGGGCCAGCCTGGCCGAGGTAGCGGTTCTGGGCACGGCCTTGCGAAGCGGGCGGGCAGCCCGGCGCGACCAGCTCTCCCGGCTGGACGACCGGCTCACCCGGGCCCTCCCCCTCTGGGTCGGCACGCTCGGTGACGTCGAGGACCTGATGCCACCGAGGGCCGGCCTGTTCGACCTGGTCATCCTCGACGAGGCGTCGGCCATCGACCAGCCGCTGGCGGCGCCGGCTCTGCTGCGGGCCCGCCGCAGCGTGATGGTGGGCGACCCGAAGCAGCTTCGCCACGTCTCGTTCCTCGCCGACGACCAGCTGCGCCGAGCGGCGGCGGAGCACGGCGTGGATGCCGACCCCGTGCTGGTGGGCCGGCTCGACGTCCGCCGTAACAGCATCTTCGACATCGCCGTCGGGGCGGCGCCGCCGACCGTGCTCGACGAGCACTTCCGGTCCGCGCCCCACCTCATCGATTTCGTGGCCCGACGGATCTACGGCGGCCGGCTGCTGGTGGCCACCCGCTCCCCGCGCACCGAGGCCTGCGACTGCATCGACGTCGTGCGGGGAACGGACAAGCGCGACGAGGGCGGCGTCGTGCGGGGCGAGGTGGAGTCGGTGGTGGACCGGCTGAAGGCCATGGTGCGCGGCGGGGAGGCCAGCGTCGGGGTCATCAGCCCCTTCCGGGCCCAGGCCGACGCCCTGGAGAAGGCCGTGCTCGACAGCTTCTCCGTGCAGGAGATTGCGTCACTCGATCTCCGGGTGGGGACGGTGCACGCGTTCCAGGGCAACGAGCGTGACGTGGTGCTGGTTTCGCTCGGCATCGGTGAGGGAGACGGCGCCACCACCTGGCGGTTCGTGCAGGACACCCACCTCTTCGCCGTCATGGCGACGCGGGCCCGCCAGCGGCTGGTGCTGCTGCTGTCCGCCGAGCCGCCGCCCCGGGGGCTCCTCGCCGACTACCTGGCCCAGGCCGATGCGCCGCCTGGCCGCCCCCGCCCCGCCGGTGTCGCCCCGCCCTGGGCGGCCTCGGTGGCCGAAGGGCTCTCGGCGGCGGGGATGGCGGCCATCACGATGTACCCGACCGGGCGCCACACCGTGGACGTGTGCGCGGGCGGCGCCTGGCGCTTCGTCGGCCTGGAGTGCGGTGTGCACCCGAAGGGTCCGGCCGCCCACGTGGAGCGGCACCTGGCTCTGCGGCGGGCGGGGTGGGAGCTGGTCGACGCCTACCGGTCGCGCTACGCCGACGACCAAGGCGAGCTCGTGGTCGAGCTGGCCGATCAGCTTCGGCCCGGGCCGGTTCACTGACGGCGGCGGGCGGTCTCCTGCGGCTGCGAGACTGACCGAGGTGGACGGGGAGATCGCTGCGGACGACGCCCTGCGGGCCGACATCCGGCTGCTCGGCAGGCTGCTCGGCGAGACGCTGGTGCGCCAGGTGGGCGACGACCTGCTCCAGCTCGTGGAGCGGGTCCGCGGGCTGAGCCGCCAGGGAAACAGCGGCAACGACGCGGCCATGGCCGACGTGCTGGGCGGCGCCGACCTCGCCACCACGATCTCGCTGGCCAGGGCCTTCTCGTCGTACTTCAACCTGGCCAACACCGCCGAGCAGGTGCACCGGGCGGCGGCCCTGGACCGCCGGCGGGCCGCCAACGGAAGCGCCTTGCGGCGGATGGCCGACCGGGTGGCCGCCGATCCCGAGGCCGTGATGGAGCTGAGGGGCTGCGGCGGCGACATCGAGCTGCGGCCGGTGTTCACCGCGCATCCGACCGAGGCCGCCCGCCAGTCGGTGCTGACCAAGCTGCGGCGGATAGGCGAACTGCTGGAGCAGCGGGCTCGCACCGCCCCGGGCGAGCATGACCGGATAGACCAGAACCTGGCCGAGGTGGTCGACCTGCTCTGGCAGACCGACGAGCTGCGCCGTGAGCGGCCGACGCCGCAGGGCGAGGCCGGGGCTGTCCTGTTCTACCTGTCCGACCTGGCCCGCAACGTGGTTCCCGGCGTGGTGGACGACTTCATCGGCGAGCTCGGCCGGGTTGGGGCGGCCCTGCCCCCGGGCGTGGCGCCGATGCGCTTCGGCAGCTGGGTCGGCGGCGATCGCGACGGGAACCCCTTCGTCACCCCCGAGGTGACCGAGACGGTGCTGACCCAGCAGCACGGTCTCGGGATTGAGCTGCTCCTCCTCGGGGTCGACGCCCTGGTCAGCCACCTCAGCTCGTCGACCCAGATCACCGGCATCTCCGAGCCGCTGGCCCAGAGCATCGTTGAGGACGGCTCGGAGCTGCCCGAGGTCGTCCAGCGCTACGGCCGGATGGACGCCGAGGAGCCCTACCGGCTCAAGGCCTCGTTCGTGCGGGAGCGCCTGCGCAACACCCAGCGTCGGCTGGCCACGACCAGAATGGTGCCGGCACCTGATGAGTACGCGGACGTCGAGGCGCTCCTGGCCGACCTCGAGCTCATGCGGGAGTCGCTGCTGGCCAACCGGGGCCAGCTGATCGCCGAGGGCACGCTGGCCCGGTTCATCCGCTCGGTGACCGGCTTCGGCTTCCACCTCGCCACCCTCGACATCCGCGAGGACGCCGCACGCCACCACGTCGCCCTGGCCGCGGCGTACGACCGGCTCGGCGAGCTGGACCAGCCGTACGCCTCCCTCGATGGCACCCAACGGCTGAGCCTGCTCGGACGTGAGCTGCAGAGCCGTCGCCCGCTCCTAGGCCCCGTCCCCATGCTCGACGGCGATGCGGCCGCCACGTTCTCGCTGTTCACCACCCTGCGCACGCTCCTCGACCGGTTCGGGTCCGATGCCATGGAGAGCTACGTCATCTCCATGACCAAGGGTGCCGACGACGTTCTGGCTGCGGTGGTGCTGGCCCGGGAGGCGGGGCTGGTCGACGTCCACGGCGGGGTGGCCAGGCTGGGATTCGTACCGCTGCTCGAGACGGTCGAGGAGCTGCGTTCGGCGGGGGAGATCCTCGACCGGTTGCTGTGCCAGCCGGCCTACCGGGAGGTGGTCCGGCTTCGGGGCGAGGTCCAGGAGGTGATGCTCGGCTACTCCGACTCCAGCAAGGAGATGGGCATCACCACCTCGCAGTGGGAGATCCACCGGGCGCAGCGGATGCTGCGGGACGTGGCCCTGCGCCACGGTGTCCTCCTGCGGCTGTTCCACGGCCGGGGGGGCAGCGTCGGGCGCGGCGGGGGGCCCACCCACGACGCCGTGCTGGCGCAGCCATTCGGGGTCGTCCAGGGGTCGATGAAGCTCACCGAGCAGGGCGAGGTGATATCCGACAAGTACCTACTGCCGAGCCTGGCCCGCCACAACCTTGAGCTGGCGCTGGCGGCGCTCACCGAGGCCACCGTGCTGCACCGCACATCCCGGCTGGACGACGACGTGCTGGCCCGCTGGGACCGGACCATGGACGCCGTTTCGTCCGCCGCCGCCGCCGCCTACCGGTCGCTGCTGGCCACCGACGGGCTGACCGAGTACTTCCGAGCCTCCACGCCCGTCGAGGAGCTGGGCGGGCTGAACATCGGCTCGCGCCCCGCCCGTCGGGCCCAGGGCGGCGGCCCGGGGGGCGTGGAGTCGCTCCGGGCCATCCCGTGGGTGTTCGCCTGGACGCAGTCCCGCCAGATCGTGCCCGGCTGGTTCGGCGTGGGGTCCGGGCTGGCGGCGGCGAGAGCCGCCGGCCACGGGCCGGTCCTCACCGAGATGTACGAGGGCTGGCACTTCTTCCGGACCTTCGTCGCCAACGTCGAGATGGTCCTGGCCAAGGTGGACCTGGGGGTGGCCCGCCACTACGTCGACCGCCTCGTCGATCCGTCGCTGCACCACCTCTTCGACGTCATCCGGGCCGAGTACGAGACCACGGTGGCCGAGGTGCTGGCCCTGATCGGGGAGACGGCCCTACTGGAGCGGCAACCGGCTCTGCGCCGCACGCTGGCGGTGCGGGACCTCTACCTCGCGCCGATCAGCCACCTCCAGGTCGACTTCCTGTCACGCTGGCGCCAAGGCGGCGAGCCTGACCCGCTGCTGCGCCGGGGCCTGCTCCTCACCATCAACGGCATCGCCGCCGGGCTGCGCAACACAGGCTGAAGCTCGCGTCACAGGAATGCCGGACGCGCCCGGACGGTTCTCATACGGGAGCAAGCTCGTGTGGGTGGCGTCGCCGCGGCCTCAACCGACCACCGCACCAGGGGAGGAACGTTCGGCAGATGAACCACGCGTCGCAGATGTACCGGATCGTCCGGCTGGCCAACAGCGTCCTGTTCGCCTCGGCGCTGGCGGTCATGCTCGACCAGAGCGTGGCCTCGGCGCTGTCACGCTTCGACCTCCTGGCCCACTGGCGCAGCGAGGACCGGGCGCTGGTCGTGGTGGACAAGACAGGTGACCGCCGGTGGAACGACGCCACCCGCCACGCCGTCGACGCCTGGAACGCCGCCTCGTCGGGCACGGGCCTGCACTTCACGTGGACCATCGGCACTGGCGCCTGCTCGATCGGTGGCAACCGCATCGACGTGTGCCAGGAGCCCTCCCAGACCCTGGGCGACGACATTCACCGGGACCGTGAGGGCCTGACTGACCTCCGGCTCCGGTCCGACCGAAAGCAGGCCCACATCGGGGGCGTCAGCGTCGCTGTCTGCTCCAACTGTGGGCTGGAGCCGCCCCGCCGCCGGGTCGTCGCCACCCACGAGCTCGGCCACGCCCTGGGACTCGACCACAGCCTCCGGCTGGGCTCGGTGATGTTCCCGAGCGGCGGCCCGGACAAGCCGGACGACCAGGACGTGACCACCCTGCACCTGCTGTACGCCCACGACGACGGCGGCGACCGCTGCGGTGTCTTCGACGTCAGGGTCGGTCCACTCTGCTTCTAGAATCCCGGGGGTGGTTGGCGTACGGGCTATAGGCGTGGTACATCTAGCGACATCGAGTGAAGGTCGTTCCGCTCAGCCCTGAGCGCGACCAGCGAGGGGAGTCGGGTGTCCACCATTCTTCGGGATAGAAGCCAGGGTTCGGGTTCTGTGGCAGCAGCGAAGGTCGCCGTGTCGGACAGCCTCCGGCGCGAGCTTCAGGAGCTGGGGCTCCGGCCGTATGAGGCGCGGGTGCTGCTTGCGCTCCTGCAGGCCGGCTCGGCCAACAGCGCGCAGCTGGCCGAGCTGTCGGGTGTGCCCCGCACCAGCACCTACCAGGTGATGGAGGCGCTGACCGACCATGGCCTGGCCGAGCGGGTGCCGACCCACGGGCCGGCGGTCTGGACCTGCAGCGGCTGGGAGGCCGTGGTCGACGTGCTCGACGCCGCCGAGGAGGAGCGCCTGCGCCAGCACCACGCCCGCACCCGCCGCCTCCGCAGCTCCCTGGCTGAGGCGCTCCCGGCCAAGCCGGCACCTCCCGTCGCCTACTAGGCGGCCTCTTCACCGCCGACGCTGGGCGCCGGCTCCTCCGAACTTCGCGGCCGACCTGAAACCAGATGCTCCTGACGGTGGTAACTTCCGGGCGGAAGGGCTGAGGCAGCCCTCTTCCCGGGGGGTTGGATCCATGAGAGCTATTTCTGCGTGCGTGCTGGCGGCCGGGCTGCTGGCTTCGATCGCGCTCGGCCCGCCGGCCTCGGCCTCGAGCGGTCAGCCGGCCTGCGTGACGGGTCCTTCGCTCACGGCCGACCGAAACACGGGCTGCCAGACCGGCGGGAACTTCTTTGAGACGACCCTGGCCGTTAACCCACAGCGTCCCCGCAACATCGTGGCCGCCGTCATCAAGATCGGCGGCGGCGGCGCCGGCCAGCCTCGGACGCTGGTGATCCAGCCCCGGGCCAGCTTTAATGGGGGAGCCACTTGGGCCACCTACTCCGTGGACTTCGCACCCGGCACGGTCGACCCGTCGCTGGCCTTTGACGCCACCGGCACCGCCTACCTCACGGGCACGAGCGATGGCGTCATCGTGGTCTCAAGCTCCACCGACGGCGGCCGCAGCTGGTCCCAGCCGACGACGGTCGCCCCGGGAGACCTCGGCGACCGGGGCGGAGTCTTCAACGACCATCCCCAGCTGACCGCCTGGGGCAACGGCCGTGTCCTGTTGACCTGGATCAGGGAGCTCTTTGGGGCTGACGGCAAACTGGTGAGCGCCAAGGTCTATGACAGCGCCAGCCACGACCGGGGCGTCAGCTGGACGCCGCCGAACGACATCTCCGGTTCCGCCCCGTTCTGCACCGGCCGGGCGGGCGGGACGGCCTGTGACCAGACGTTCGGCAACGCTGTGGCCTACGGCCGGGCCGGAGCCGTCGTCACCTTCCAGGAGACCTACAGGGAAGCTCCCGACGCATCGGCGGCCCTGGGGCGCAACCAGTACCTGGCCGTCCTCGTCGATCCCATGACCGGCGTGGCGGTGGACGGCCCCAACCTGATCGGCCAGGCCTACGACGGCATCATCGAGCACGACTACCCGGTCGGTGCCGGGGGCACCCAGACCGTCCACGACAGCCAGTTCGGCATCGACGGGATGGGCAATGTGACCGTGGACCCAACCGATCCCCGGGGTCGCCACATGGCCGTGGTGTGGACCGATGACCGCAGCGCCAGTCGCCCCGTCCCCTCTGACCCGTACCGGGCCACGACCGACGCCGACATCATCGTGAGCGAGACGCGCGACGGCGGGCGCACCTGGAGCCTCCCATCGGCCATCCACGAGCCCAACGACCAGTTCATGCCCTGGGCCGCCTACGACCACCGGGGCCGGCTCCGGGTCGGCTTCTACGACCGTTCCTCGGACCCGGCCAACCAGAGGTACGGCTATGCCCTGGCCAGCGAGGTGAAGCCCGGCAGCCTCACCTTCTCGACGACCCAGGTCGCCTCCGCCCTCTCCGACCCGACCAGGAACAACACCGCCTCCCGGGGGACGATCGACCCGGCCTTCCCCAACCCGGCGGTCAGCATCGGGGACTACTCGGCGGTGGCCGTCGGCCCCGGCTTCATCGCCGCCTTGTGGACCGATCTGCGCCAGACGGGCTGTGTGGGCGGGCGGTGCGGCTTCCGCCAGGACGCCTACTTCGCCCGCATCCCCGGCTGAGCCCGGTCCCTCACGCGGTCGGCGCCGGCCCGGGCGCCCCCAGCCCCGTCGGGCAGGTGACGCCGGTGCCACCGAGCCCGCAGTAGCCGCCCGGGTTCTTGTAGAGGTACTGCTGGTGGTGGTCCTCGGCGTAGTAGAAGGGGCCGGCCGGCGCCAGCTCGGTGGCGATCGGCCGGGGGTGCCCGGCATCGGTCAGGGCCTGGGCGAAGGCGTCTCGGCTCCCCTCCGCCAGCTGGCGCTGCCCGTCGGTGGTCCAGTAGAGGGCTGAGCGGTACTGGGTGCCGACGTCGTTGCCCTGGCGCATGACCTGGGTCGGGTCGTGGCCCTCCCAGAACACCCTGACCAGCGCGTCGAAGGAGATGACCGCCGGGTCGAAGACCACCAGCACCGCCTCGGTGTGACCGGTGCGGCCGCTGCAGGTCTCGGCGTAGGTCGGGTTGGGCGTGATTCCCCCGGCGTAGCCGACGGCGGTGGTCCACACCCCCTCGGTCTGCCAGAAGAGGCGTTCCGCCCCCCAGAAGCAACCCATCCCGACGATCACGGTCTGCATGCCGTCGGGGAACGGTGGCTCGATGGTGCGACCGGTGACGGCGTGGGGGTGCCGCGGGCCGATCGGCGTTGACCGGCCGGCCAGGGCGGTCTCAGCGGTGGGCAGGTCATGGCTCTTGCGGGCGAACAGCATCAGCTGTGTTCAACCCCCCGGGTGGCCCCGTCGTTCCCGGTCCGGTCCGGTCGGGCCCCGATGAGGATCAGCCAGGCCGGACGTGCGAACCTCGTCGTGTGAAGGTCGTCGTGTGAAGATTGTCGTGTGAAGATTGGCGTGTGATGAGCTCGGAACCCGTGGATGCCGAGGACGCCGGCCTGCCCCCGGCGGCGCCGGGCGAACCTGCGCCTGCGCCCGAGCAGGTCGAGCTGACCGAGCTGGTCGAGCTGGCGCTCGCCTCGGTCGAGCTGTCGCCCGAGGGGCTGCAGCCGGCCACCGGCACCGTGGCGCTCGTGGATCTGCAGGGCGGCGGCAAGCTCGACATCGTGATGGCCCGCGCCGACGCCGTGCTCGTGCAGGAGGCCATCGCCGGCACGGCCCCGCCCCGCCCGCGCACCCATGACCTGCTGCTGGCCGCCGTCGAGGCCCTGTCCGGGGCGGTCACCGGCGTCACCCTGGTCGAGCGGCGTCCGGGCGGGGTCTACGTGGCCAACCTGCAGGTCAGGCTGGCGGACCGAACGTTGGTCGAGCTCGACGCCCGCCCCTCGGACGCCCTGAACGTGGCTTTGCGCTCCCGCGGTGCCGCCCTGCGTGCCGCCCGCCATCTGGTCGAGGTTCCGGCCAACTAGCGAGGCCGCCGGTAGCGTGGCTGTGATGACCGCCCTCGGCTACCACCCTCCCCTCGAGGAGTACCTCGAGGCGATCCACGAGCTGGAGGAGGAGGGCACGGTCGTCATCCAGGCCCGCCTGGCCGAGCGGGTCGGGCACTCGGCGCCGTCGGTGTCGGAGATGGTCCGGCGGCTGAAGAGCGAGGGCTACGTCGAGGTGGCCGGCCGCCAGCTGGAGCTGACCGGCAAGGGCCGGCACCTGGCGGAATCGGTGGTGCGCAAGCACCGCCTGGCCGAGCGGCTCCTCACCGACGTCATCGGCCTGGCCTGGGACAAGGCTCACGTCGAGGCCTGCCGCTGGGAGCACGTGATCTCAGATGAGGTAGAGGCCCGCCTGGTCGAGGTGCTCGGGCATCCCACCACGTGCCCGCACGGCAACCCGATCCCCGGCACCGTTGCGAACGTGGAGGAGCTGGGTGCGGTCGCCCTCTCCGAGGTCGCCGCCGGCGGCAGGATCGTCCTGCGCCGGGTCATCGAACAGGTCGAGATCGACCAGGAGTCGCTTTCCTACCTGGCCGCCGCCCGCTTCATGCCGGGTGTCGGTGCGACGGTCACGGGACGGGCGCCCGACGGCTCGCTGACCCTGGACATCGACGGGCACCCGCTGGCCCTGGGCCCGGCTCTGGCCTCCTGCCTCTTCGTGTCCGAGGTGCAGCCGGAGCCCGTCTCGGCCGCGCCTCAGGGGGCGGCTGGAACCGGCGGCTGCTGAGCGGCCTGCTGGGCGAGCTGCTGCCTGGTGGCGTCGTCAGCCGCCTTCAGGATCAGGTAGGGGTCCACGGCCGGTCCGCCGCCCGGGTGGATCTCGAAGTGGAGGTGCGGCGGGGTGGTGATGGCGTCGCCGGTGTTGCCGACGAAGCCGACCACGTCCCCCGGCTCGACGACGGTGCCGTCCACCACGTTGAGGGCGAACGCCGACAGGTGGGCGTAGTAGTAGCTGGTGCCGCTCTCGCCGCTGATCCACAGCTTGGTGCCGCCGAGGGTGTCCGTGCCCATCCGGCTGACGACCCCGTGCTCGGCGGCGTAAAGCGGCGTGCCGTAGGTGGCGAAGATGTCGTTGCCCTGGTGCTGGCGGCCTCCGCTGCGGGGGGCTCCGTAGGTGTCGACGAAGTTGTGGGGCGAGGCCACCGGGAAGGCGAAGCCGCCGATCGTCAGCCGGCTGCCGGCCTGGGCCGTGCCGATCGCCATCAGGCCGGACTGGGCGGCCGCTGACTTCGCCTGGGAGTCGGCCCGGCCGACGATCACCTTGGCGTTCACGTCCTCGAGCTGGGCGATGATGTCGTCGACGTGCCCGCCGGCGGCGGCCTTGGCCTGGCTGTACCGGTCCAGGGAGCGGAGGTCGGCGGCGTGCAGCGCCTGCACCAGCACCCGGCGGCGCCCGTACTCATCGATGTCCCCGCCCGCCGGAACGGCCGGGTCAACGGGGCCTGAGACGTAGATGGCGACGGCCCGCGCCCGCATGTGCCGGCGCTGTTCTACTAGGCGTTGGGCGGCGGCGGACTCATCGGCGTGCAGCGCCTCGTAGCGGCTCTGGAGCGCGGCCTGGTCGGCTTCGAGGCCGGCCAGGGCCCGCTCCGAGGCCTGGGAGGCGGCCATGGCGTCGTTGGCGGTCAGCTGGGCCGCCTTCAGCTGCTCGTCGAGCACCTTGGCCACGGCCTGGTCGACCGGCGTCACCACCCGCATGGTGAGCCGGGGCGGAACGGCGATCCGGGGCGGCGGCTCGTCGCTGTTGTCCACCGTCTTGGTGTCCACCGGCGCCGGAGCAGGAGGCGCCGACGGCAGCGGGCCGGGCGGGGGCGGCGGTGGGATGAGAGGCGTCGGCGCCGTGGTGGTGGTCGTCGGCGCCGTGGTCGTGGTCGATGTCGAGGTGGACGAGGAGGTGGTTGACGACGGTCCTGCGAGCGCCGGGGCGGCCGCTGCACCCGTCAGGAGCACCAGGATCGCCACCACAAGGCACAGCGGGCCAGCGCCGGCCCCCGAGGACCGTCGGGGCCTGTACACCGTGCTCACGGCGCTGGGGGCGGCGCAGGCGCGGGCGGGGGCACTGGCGCCGGGGAGGGTGGCGGGCCGGGCGGGAGGCCGGCGAGGTTCAGGTTGATGTACTCCCGGGCCCGGGTCACGATCAGCGCCGCGTAGCTGGCGCTGTGGTTGTAGCTGAGGGCCGCGGTGTACAGGTTCTGGTCGAGGTCGAGCCCCTGGCGCGCCCGGCACAGGTACATCCCTGCCGCGGTGGTGGCGTCGTAGATGTTGTTGGGGTCCCGAATCCCGTCGCCGTTGCCGTCCTCGCCGTCGCCCCTCCACGTGCCCGGGATGAACTGCATCGGCCCGACCGCCCGGTCGACCACGGGATCGCCGTCGAGCGCCCCGCCGTCGGTGTCGGCCACAAATGCGAACCCGTTGCCGTCGAGCCGGGGACCGAGTATGCGGGGCGAGACGTCACCAGCCAGGGTCAGCGAGCCGTTGCCCTCGCGTGCGTGGTCTGACTCCGTGCGTCCGATGGCGGCCAGCGCCGTCCAGTGGATGCGGCAGCCGGGAATGCGCCGGTTGGCGGCGGCGGCGCCCCGGACATAGGCGTCGAGCACCAGGGCCGGGATGTCGCTCGGCAGGACGGGGGCGGCGGCGGTGACGAGCTGGTTCAGCACCTGCTTCTGGGCCAGGTCTTGTTCGCGCAGGACCCGTTCGGCGGTCAGCGCCTGCAGCTCCTGGGTGACAAGGCCCCGGTCGGCCTTCACCCGGTCGATCTGACGACCCAGGTTCGACGTGACGCCGGTGACCTTGGTCAGCTCAACGCGGTAGGTGCTGAGGGTGCGCTGCTGGCTGTCGAGCACGGCGCCGCCGTAGACCCGGTTGCGGGTGAAGGCCTCGAGGTCCTTTGAGTGCAGCAGCTGGTTGCCGATGGTGGTGCCGCCGCCGCTGATGTACTGGCTGACCGCGGCGCTGCGCAGGTGGGAGCGGGTGCCCTCGAGCCGGTCGGCGGCGTCGCGCTCCTCGCCGGCGAGAGCGCCACGCTGCCCCTCCAGGTCGGCGAGAGACTTGTCTAGCGCGGCCGCCTTCTGGCGTGACTGGCTCTCGGCCCGCTGGGCGGCGGTGAGGGCGCTCTTGGCCGCCGACACCTCGGCCACCGTGCGGACCCGGAGGGTCTCGTTGGCTCCGAGCGGGGTCGTGAGCGCCGGGGTGGTGACGGGCGCCGTGACGGCTGGCGGCGGGGGAGGCGGCGAGACCTGGGCGGCGGCGGGTAGCGCGGCCAGGCCCGAGAGGCTGCAGGCGCCGACGAGGACAGCGCAAGCCCTACGGGTCGCCGGACGGCCGGGCCGCCGCCTGCCGCCGCTTTGGTCATCTCCTCGCCCCCAAACCACCACGCGCGACTCCATGCTCCTCGGATGACCCACCCGGAGGAGGATGCTAGGTGGTCCTGGTCATGGCATCCGGCCGGGCCGGGCATATGGCCGGCGGCCGCCGGGCGGCGCCGGTATCGTTCCGACTGTGGCAGCCCGCTGCAGGCCGAAGGGCACCCTCCTGCTGAACGCCAGCTACGAGCCCCTTTGCGTGGTGCCGATGAAGCGGGCCATCGTGCTGGTCCTGGCCGAGAAGGCCGAGATCCTCGAGGCCGGCGGCGGTGTCGTGCGCTCTGAGTCGACCGCCGTTCCCGTCCCCTCGGTGATCCGGCTCACCACTTACGTGCGGGTGCCCTACCGGGCCCGGCTGCCGCTGACCCGCCGGGCGCTGCTGGCCCGGGACGCCCACCGCTGCGCCTACTGCAGCCGCAGCGCCGACACCATCGACCACGTGGTGCCCCGTTCGCGCCACGGCCTGCATGAGTGGGAGAACGTCGTGGCCGCCTGCCGGCTGTGCAACGGCCGCAAGGGCGACCGCCTCCTGGCCGAGCTGGGCTGGGCGCTGCGCACCACGCCGACGGTCCCCCGGGGCACCCGGTGGCTGGTCGTCGGGGTCGGCCGGATCGACCCGGCCTGGGAGCCGTACCTGACCCAGGCGGCCTGAGCGGGCTCCCCCGGCATGGCACCATCGCCGAGGCCATGATCACCGACTGGAACCCGGTCCTGCGGGGCGAGCTGGCCAAGCCGTACTGGTCGCAGCTGCAGTCGTTCGTGTCGGCCGAGCGGGACCGTCACCCGGTCTGGCCGCCGCATGATGAGGTGTTCGCCGCCCTCCACCTGACGCCCTGGAGCCAGGTCAGGGTGGTGATCCTGGGCCAGGACCCCTACCACGGGTCAGGCCAGGCCCAGGGGCTGGCCTTCAGCGTCCGCCCCGGCGTGCCGGCTCCACCGTCGCTGCGCAACATCTTCAAAGAGCTAGGGACCGATCTCGCCATCCCGGCGCCGGCCCAGGCAAGCCTCGAGCCGTGGACCCGCCAGGGCGTGCTGCTGCTCAACACCACCCTCACGGTGCGCGGCGGGGAGGCGGGCAGCCACCAGGGCCGGGGCTGGGAGACGTTCACCGACGAGGTCATCAAGGCGGTTGCGGCCAAGCCAGACCGTGTGGTGTTCATCCTGTGGGGGGCCTCGGCCCGCCGAAAGCGGTCGCTGGTCGACCAGGACCGTCATGTCGTGATCGAGTCGGCCCACCCCTCACCGCTCTCCGCCGCCAACGGCTTCGTCGGCAGCCGGCCCTTCAGCCGGGCCAACGCCGCCCTGGTCGAGGCGGGCCGCCCCCCGGTCGATTGGGGTTCTGTCGGGAGAAACCCCCCGCCCAGCGACAGCTGATCCCGACAGAACCCAGGGTTTGGGTTAGGCGACGGCGCCCTCGTCGGCACCGGTGAACGCCCGCCAGAGCTCGGCGTAGCGGCCGCCCCGGGCCAGCAGGGCGGCGTGGCGGCCCACCTCGACGACCCGTCCGGCGTCGAGCACCACGATCCGGTCGGCTCCCGCCGCCGTCGACAGGCGGTGGGCGATGAGGAGCGTGGTGCGGCCGCGGGCGGCGACGCCCATGCCCTCGGTGACCTTGGCCTCGGTGGCCAGGTCCAGGTTGGCGGTGGCCTCGTCGAGGAGGAGCAGGGGCGGGTCGGGCAGCAGCGCCCGGGCCAGGGCGATGAGCTGGCGCTGCCCGGCCGAAAGGGTGCGGCCCCGCTCGCCCACGACGTGGGTGTAGCCGCCGGGGAGGCCGGCCACCACATCGTGGGCCCCGACGGCACGGGCGGCGGCCTCGACCTCGGCGTCGGTGGCGTCGGGCCGGCCGTAGGCGATGTTGTCCCGGATGGTGCCGGCGAACAGGAACGGCTCCTGGGGCACCAGCCCGAGCTGCTGGCGGAAGGCTGTGAGGTCGAGGCGGCGCACGTCGACCCCGTCGATCAGCACGGCGCCACCGGTGACGTCGTAGAAGCGGGCCACCAGCTTCAGCACCGTCGACTTGCCGGCGCCCGTCTCGCCGACGAAGGCCACCGTCTCACCGGGCTCGATGGTGAGGTCGATGCCCCGGAGCGCCTCCTCGGCGGTGCTGGCGTAGCGGAACCGCACGCCGACCAGGTCGAGCCGGCCGGTGAGCGTCCCGGGCGGCACGGGGTCTTCTGCGGCCGGCGTGCCCGACGGCAGGGCCAGCAGCCCCTCGATCCGGCCGATCGAGATGCGGGCCTGCTGCCAGGTGTCGAACACCGACGACAGCTGCTGGATGGGGCCGAAGAACAGGTTGAGGTACAGCAGGAAGGCGATGAGCTCGCCGGCGGTCGTGGTGCCCCGGGCCACGAACACCGCTCCAGCGCCGAGCACCAGGGCGTTGGCCAGCTCCGACAGCATCTCGACGAACGGGAAGTACAGGGCCACTAGGCGCTGGGCGTCGACCCGGGCCCGGCGGTAGCCGTCGGCCAGCCCGGCGAAGCGGGTCTCATTGCGTCCCTCCCGGCTGTAGGCCTGGGCCACCCGCACGCCGGACAGGTTCTCCTGGAAGTCGGCGTTCACCTCGGCCACCCGTTCCCGGGCCCGGTCGTAGGCGGTGTGGGCCCGCTGGCGGTAGAGCCAGGTGGCCAGGGCCAGGGGCGGGACGATGGCCGAGGTGACCAGGGCCAGCGGCGGGCTCATCAGCACCAGCGCCGCCGCCACGCCGCCGCAGGTGACCCCGCTGACGACCGCCTGCACAAGCCCGGTGGCCAGCAGCTGCTGGGTGGCGTCGACGTCGGTGGTCATCCGGGTCATCACCCGGCCGCCCATCTCGCGGTCGTAGTAGTCGAGCGACAGGCGCTGCAGGTGGGCGAACACGCGCACCCGCAGGGCGTACAGGACCTTCTCTGCGGTCGAGCCGGTGACCAGCTGCTCGATCACGGCGTTGCCCCACGACACCAGCGCCACCAGCAGGGCCAGGCCGGTGGCCACCCACAGCAGGCTGGTGCGCCCCGGCTGGACGCCGTGGTCGACCCCGAAGCGAACGACGGTGGGGCCGAGCAGGTTGGTGAGCGAGTCGATGACCACCAGGCCGATGCCGAAGCCGAGCAGCCGACGCCACCGGCGCACGAACGGCCAGAAGTGGAAGGGCGACTCGTCGCCGGCCAGCTCATCGAGAGGCACGTCCGGGCGGTCCCGGGCCGGGGGCAGCGCAGCCACCGACGCCACAAGCTCGGGGGTGGCCACCATCGAGGCGCCCATGTGCCCGGCGCCCCCCCGACCGCCGCCGGGCCCGCCCCGGCCGGCGCCGGCCGCCGGGTCGGGCTTGCGCAGCCGGCCGGCGGCGGTCAGGGCCTCGAGGGGCGACACCTGGCGCTCGGTCCACAGGCCCGCCGTCGGCCGGCCGTCCCAAGCCCCGCCCACCCGAACGAGAACCCTGTCGACCTCGCGGGCTCCGTCGGCTCCTTCGACCCCGCCGACCCGGTCGGCTCCGTCGCCTCCTTCGGCCCCGGCGACCGCATCGGCCCCGGCGAGGCTCTCGACGTCCTCGTCCGGCCCCGACAGCAGCGCCCGGTAGAGGGGGCTCGCGGCCTGCAGCTCATCCGCCGTGCCGACGGCCACCACCCGGCCCCGGTCCACCACGGCGATCCGGTCGGCCAGGCGCAGGGTGGAGCGGCGGTGGGCCACCAGCACGGTGGTGCGACCCGCCAGCAGGCGGGACAAGGTGGCGAGGATGTCCTCCTCGACCCGGCTGTCGACCGCCGACATGGCGTCGTCCAGGATCAGCACCTGGGGGTCGGTGAGCAGGGCCCGGGCCAGGGCCACCCGCTGGCGCTGGCCGCCGGACAGGGTCAGGCCCTGCTCGCCGACGACGGTGCCGTAGCCGGCCGGCAGCTCGGAGATGAAGCCGTGGGCCTCGGCCGCCCGGGCGGCCGCCTCGATCTCGGCGTCGGTGGCGTCAGGCCGCCCGTAGGCGATGTTCGAGCCGATGGTGTCAGAGAACAGGAAGGGCTCCTCGAACACCACCCCGATCCGGCGGCGGAGCGACTCGATGGTCACGTCACGCACGTCGGTGCCCCCGATGCGCACCGAGCCGGCGTGCACGTCGTAGAAGCGGGGGAGGAGCAGCGCCACCGTGCTCTTGCCCGAGCCGCTGGTGCCGACCAGGGCCACGGTCTCGCCCGGCTCGACCCGCAGGCTGAACCCGGCCAGCACCGGTTCGCTGGCCACGTAGCCGAACGTCACGTCGTCAAGCTCCAGGGCCCCGGCGCCGGTGGCGAGCATGGCGGCGTCGGGCCGGTCGGCCACCTGCGGGTTGGCGTCCAGCACCTCGGCCAGGCGCTGGATGCTGGCCTTGGCCTGCTGTGAGAAGGCGACCAGGAAGGCGGCGGTGCGCACCGGGCCGACCAGAGAGGTGACGTAGACGTTGAAGGCCAGGAACGTGCCGAGGGTGATGCGGTGGCGGATGGTGAGCCAACCGCCCACCCCGAGCACAGCCACCTGGGCTACGGCCGGGATGACCTGCAGCGTCGGGGCGAACCGGGCCTGGAGGCGGACCAGGCGGGTGCGGCTGGCCAGAAGGTCGGCCGAGGCATCGGCCAGGCGGGCCAGCTCGCGGCGCTCCTGGCCGAATCCCTTCACCACCCGGACGCCGGTGACCGACTCCTCGACGATCCCGGCCACCACGCCCGTCTGCTGGCTGGCGTCCCAGCTGGCCGGAAAGATCGTCTTGCGCACACTGGCGGTGGCGTAGGCCATGAACGGCACGATGGCGAAGACGACGAGGCTGAGCAGCGGCGACAGCCGAACCATCACGGCCAGGGCGATGAAGAACAGCAGCACGTTGCCGAGGACCAGCGGCAGGAAGCTCAGCAGCTGGAACAGCGAGTTCACGTCGGTCGAGGCTCGGGCCACCAGCTGGCCGGTCTGCATCTGGTCGTGGCTGGCCACGTCCAGGCGCTGCACGTGGCGGAACAGCGCCGTGCGCAGGTCGTACTGCACGTCGGCGGCCACCCGGCCGCCGAAGAAGCGGCGCACGTAGGCCAGGGCGAAGCGGGCCACGCCAGCCACAGCGAGCAGGATCAGCCACGGGGCGATGGCGTCGCCGGTGCGACGTGTGACGTGGTCGACCACGACCTTCTGCACCACGGGCGTGAGCCCGGCCACCCCGGTGCCGAGCAGGCCGGCGCCAAAGGCGACGCCGACGTTCAGCTTGTGGGGGGCCAGCCATCCCAGCAGCCGTCGGAGCCAACCGACCTGTGCCCCCTCGTCCGTCACGGCCGCAAAGGTAGGGGAGGACCCTTCCTAAACCGGCAGTCTTGCCGGCGGGTCGCGGACGGAATAGCCGCCGCACACATCGGAGTTACACCGTTACTGCTCGAAGGAGGGCCGCCGTGACCACCGCCGACACCACCGCCGACACCACCGCCGACGCCACCCAGATCCTGCCCCTGCTCCCGCTCTCCTCAGGCGTGGTGCTCCCGGGCATGGTTGTCACCCTGGCCCTGGAGACCGCCGAGGCCCAGGCCGCGGCCACCGCAGCCGAGGCCGCCGACCGCACCCTCGTCCTGGTCCCCAGGCGTTCCGGGGGCGGCTTCGCCGACGTTGGCACCGTGGCCCGCATCGAGGACGTGGGCGCCCTCCCGAACGGCCAGCGCGCCGCCGTGGTGCGGGGACTGCGTCGGGCCCACCTGGGCGCCGGCACCGCCGACCCGGGCGGCGGGACGGCAACGTGGATCGAGGCCCGGCCGATAGAGAGCGGCCCGGCATCGGAGGAGGCCCACCGGCTGGCCCGCGAGCTGCGGGCCACGGTCGAGGTCATCTTCGACCGGCGCCGGGCGGCCCGCATGGTCGACCTGTTCGGCGGGGTCAGCGACCCCGGTGAGGTGGCCGACACCGCCGGCTACTGGCCCGACCTGTCCTACGACCGCAAGGTCGAGCTGCTCGAGGTCGTCGACGTCGAGCAGCGCCTGCGCCTGGTCCTGGACTGGGCCAAGGAGCACCTGGCTGACCTCGAGCTGAAGGAGCACATCAACCACGAGGTCAACGAGGGGCTGGAGAAGCGCCAGCGCGAGTTTCTCCTGCGCCAGCAGCTGACGGCGATCAACAAGGAGCTGGGCGAGCTGAGCGGCGACGAGAGCGATGACGGCGACGCCGCCTCCCGCTTCCGCCGCCTGCTGGACGAGCGCGACCTGCCCGAGGCTGTCGCCGCCGCCGTCACCAAGGAGATCGGCCGCTTCGAGCGCATGTCAGAGCAGTCGCCCGAGCGCGGCTGGGTGCAGACGTGGCTGGAGTGGGTGTTCGACGTCCCCTGGGGCGTGAGGGCCGAGGACAGGCTGGACCTGGCCGAGGCCCAGGCCGTCCTCGATGCCGACCACACCGGGCTCGACGACGTCAAGGAGCGCATCCTTGAGCACCTGGCCGTCCGCAAGCTGCGGGCCGAGCGCGAGGCCGCCGCCGACGCCCCGCCACCCCTCGACGGACGCCGCGGCTCCGGTGCCATCCTCACCCTCGTCGGCCCTCCGGGTGTCGGCAAGACCAGCCTGGGCGAGTCGATCGCCCGCGCCCTCGGCCGGCCCTTCGTGCGGGTGGCGCTGGGCGGGGTGCGCGACGAGGCCGAGATCCGTGGTCACCGTCGCACCTACGTCGGCGCCCAGCCCGGCCGCCTGGTGCGGGCCATGAAGGAGGCCGGGGCCATGAACCCGGTGATCCTGCTGGACGAGGTCGACAAGCTGGGCGGCGACTGGCGGGGCGACCCCGCCTCGGCGCTGCTCGAGGTCCTCGACCCGGCCCAGAACCACACGTTCTCGGACCACTACCTCGAGGTCGAGCTGGACCTGTCAGACGTGATCTTCCTGGCCACGGCCAACCAGATGGAGACGGTGGCCGGCCCGCTGCTCGACCGCATGGAGGTGGTGAGCCTCGACGGCTACACCGAGGACGAGAAGGTGGCCATCGCCCGTGACCACCTGCTCCGCCGCCAGCGGGCCGCCGCCGGCCTGCGCGAGACCGAGGTCACCATCGACGACGGCGCCCTGCACTCGCTCGTGCGTGAGCACACCAGGGAGGCCGGCGTGCGGTCGCTGGAACGGGCCCTGGCCCGCCTGCTGCGCAAGGTGGCCACCCGCATCGCCCGCTCGGGTTCCGGTGAGACGGTCGTCGTCGACGCCGCCATGGTGCGCGACCTCCTCGGCAAGCCCCGGTTCCGTGACGAGGTGCACGAGCGCACCTCGGTGCCCGGTGTGGCCACCGGCCTGGCCGTCACCGGTGCCGGCGGCGACGTGCTGTTCGTCGAGGCCACGTCGATGCCCGGCGAGAGCGGAAGCCCCGGCCTCACCGTCACCGGCCAGCTGGGCGACGTCATGAAGGAGTCGGCCCAGATCGCCCTGTCCTTCGTCAGGTCGCGGGCCGACGAGCTGGGCTGTGAGCCCGCCGGCTTCGAGGGCCGGCGCTTCCACGTCCACTTCCCGGCCGGCGCGGTGCCGAAGGACGGCCCCTCGGCCGGGGTCACCATGACCACGGCCCTGGTGTCGCTCCTGACCGGCCGGCTGGTGAAGCCGACCCTGGCCATGACCGGCGAGGTCACCCTCCAGGGCAAGGTGCTGCCCATCGGCGGCGTCAAGCAGAAGGTGCTGGCCGCCCACCGGGCCGGGCTCACCGAGGTCCTGCTGCCGAGGGGCAACGAGGCCGACCTGGACGACATCCCCGAGGAGATCCGCGCCCAGGTCACCATCCACCTGTGCAGCGACGTCCGCCAGGTCCTGGAGCTGGCCCTCGAGCCGGCGGCGGCGATGGCCGCCGCCGCCTGAGAGCCAGGATCAGCTCGCTTCGAGATGGTGACGGTAGGCTGACGCCACGGCTTTGCCGCTTGGCGCCTCCGCCCTCCGACCTCTTGGAGGTGGTTGTGCGCCGGAGCGCGCTGATCGGCCTGACGATTGTGGTGGTCCTCGGGGTGAGCGTGGTCACCGTCCGTCACGGTGAGCGCCGGGCGGCGCTGCCGGTTGCCGCCATGGCTGCCGATCCGGTGGTGGCGGCCCGGCGGGCTCGTGAGCTGGCGCTGGCCGAGCCGCTCCTGGTCACCCTGGTGTCCGGTGGTCAGGAGGTGGCTCGGGCTCGGATTGACGGGGATCGAGCGGAGGTCGCCGCCGCCGGGCTGACGGGGGTGCAGGCGGGCCGCTGGCTCCAGGTTCTCGGCACCACCGTCGAGGTGGCGGCGCCCGACCCCGATGTCCTCCTCGGGCCTCTCGTGAACCGTTCCGTCCGCTGGGAGGGTCGCCATCTCCGGCTCGATGGCAGCCCGCCGGCTCAGGCTTGGATCGACGGGGCCGGCCACCTGAGCCGTCTCGAGGTGGACCTTGGGGAGGGCGGCGTTCTCCTCGTGGCGCCTGCCGCCTGACGTGAGCCAGATGGCGGCGCGCTCAGCAACCGGGCGGCGGCCTGGCCGTGGTGCTGGTGGCGCCAGGTGGCAGCGGGTTGGGCGGGACGGTGGTCGTCGGGCACGGGCGGCTCGTCGTGGTCCTCGGGGGGCGGCTGGTGGTGGTCGGCAGGAAACCTTGGCCCGGAAAGCTCGGCACGGTCTGGCCCGGCAGCGGGAAGGGATCCACCGGGGCTCCCGAAAGCGGCGCCGACGTCGTGGTGAAGGCGCCGTTCAGCGGCGGCAGGGTCGAGGAGGTCGAGCTGGTGCCGTTGCTCCCGCCGCCGCCGCCGCCGCCCAGCTTGAGTCCCAGGTCCTCGGGCTTGTTGACCGGCAGGGGTGTCTCCTTCACCCCTTGCAGTGCCGCCTTCATGGTGCCCGAGAAGATCCGGGCCGGCGGGCCGCCGCCGAAGAGGGGGCGGCCCCGGGAGTCGGTCAGGGGCCTGGGAGCGTCGACGAAACCCACCCACACCGCGGTGGCCAGCTGGGGGGTGTAGCCGACGAACCACACGTCCTTGCTCTCGTTGGTCGTCCCGGTCTTTCCGGCCACCGGGCGCCCGATTGCCGCCGCCTGGCCGGTGCCGTCGGTCACCACCCGCTGGAGCACGGCGTTGACGACGCCGGCCTCCTTCGGTTCCATGGCCTTGTGAGTCTTCTTGTCGTGCTGCCACACCACCTTGCCCTGAGGGTCCTTGATGCGGGTCACCAGGTAAGGCTCGGCGTAGGTGCCGCCCGAGGCGAAGGTGGCGTAGGCCGAGGCCTGGTCCAGCGGGCTAACCCCCTTGCCCTCTCCGCCCAGAGCCAGCGACGGCACGGCCTGAAGGTCGCCGGGCTCGCCGAGGCGCACGGCGACCTCCTTCACCTTGTCGGGTCCCACCTTCAGCGCCACCTGCATGTAGACGACGTTGACCGAGTCGACCGTGGCGTCGTCGAGCGTCATCGGCCCGCCCGTCCCCTCCTCGGCGTTCTGCACCGAGAACGTGCTGCCCTGGTAGGTGAAGGTCTGCGGGGACTTCGAGTCGTAGGTCGTACCCGGGTGGATGTGGTCCTCCAGGGCGGCGGCGTAGGTGAAGGGCTTGAACGACGAGCCGGGCTGGCGCCGGCCCACGGTGGCCACGTCGAACTGACCGCCCTTGGAGTCGCCGACCAGCACGCGGATGGCCCCGTCGCCGGGCTGGACGCCGACGACCGCGGCACTCGGGTCCTCGGGGCGGGGGAGGGCGGCCTGGGCGGCCTGGCGGGCCCCGGCCTGGCCCTTGGGGTCGAGGGTGGTCTCGATTGTGAGACCGCCACCCTCCAGCTTGGCCAGCCGCTCGTCGTCGTTGCCGCTGAGGATGCCCGGCTTCAGCGCCTCGCGTCGAGCCCGGTCCACCACCAGGCGCTCGGTCTTCGGGGCCGCGGGCGGCAGCGGGATGGTCGCCAGGGGAGCAGCCTCGAGGGCGGCCAGCTGGTCCTTCGGTACCGTCCCAGCCTTGGCCATGGCCTGCAGCACCCGGTTCCGGCGGTCCAGCACCGGCTGGGGGTCCTTGCGGGGGTCGAGGTTGCGCGGGCTGCGGATGCGCACGGCGAGCGTGGCGGCCTGGTCGGGCGTCAGCCTGGCCGCCGGCACGCCGAAGGTGCGCCGGGCCGCCGTCTCGATCCCGTAGTTGCCGTCGCCGAAGTACACCTGGTTGAGGTAGCGCTCGAGCAGCTGGTCCTTGCTGTAGGTCGACTCGAGGCGGCTGGCGAACAGCACCTCGCGCAGCTTGCGGAAGACGGTGCGCTCGCCCGAGGTGTAGTTCAGCTTGGCCAGCTGCTGGGTGATGGTCGAGCCGCCCTGCTGCTTGCTGCCCGTGGCCATGTTCAAGGTGGCCCGAACGATGGCGGACGGGTTCACCCCGCTGTGGCTGTAGAACTCGGCGTCCTCGGCCGAGATGACGGCTCCCTTCACGTGTGGCGGCAGGTCGGCGACCCGTATGGCGATGCGCTCGCCCTCGTCGAAGTTGCCCAGGGCCGAGCCGTCGGCGGCCACCACCTTGGATCCCTGCGGCGCGGTGTTCAGGCCCTTCACGCTCGGGGCGAAGGGGGTGGTGAGCACCAGGATCGCCTTTGAGGCAGCGATGGTGGCGACGTAGCGCAGGGGCGGCACCACCGCCACGAGGAACAGCAGGATAGCCAGGGCCGCCGCCGCCGTTCGCAGCCGGTGGGCCCTGAGGCGGTCGGCAAGGCTCCGGTTGCGCATCAGCGAGGGATCGGCCACTTCAGTTCACGCTTCCCGGGCTCAGGGCTGGCCAACCTCGGCCCGGTAGAGCTGGGCGCCCTCCTCGACGAACTGCTGGGCCTTCTCCTTCAGGCCGATCTCGACGGCCTGCTCCACGCCGACGCCCATGGAGTCGGCGTAGTCGCGCACATCCTGGGAGATGCGCATCGAGCAGAACTTGGGCCCGCACATCGAGCAGAAGTGGGCGGTCTTGGCTGGCTCGGCCGGCAGCGTCTCGTCGTGGTATGAGCGGGCGGTGTCGGGGTCGAGGGCCAGCTCGAACTGGTCGGCCCAGCGGAACTCGAAGCGGGCCTTTGACAGGGCGTCGTCCCAGTCCTGAGCGCCGGGGTGGCCCTTGGCCACGTCCGCGGCGTGGGCGGCGATCTTGTAGGCGATCACGCCCTGCTTCACGTCGTCGCGGTCGGGCAGGCCCAGGTGCTCCTTCGGGGTGACGTAGCAGAGCATCGCCGTGCCGAACATGCCGATGGTGGCGGCGCCGATGGCGCTGGTGATGTGGTCGTAGCCCGGCGCGATGTCGGTGGTGAGCGGACCCAGTGTGTAGAAGGGCGCCTCGTGGCACCACTCCTGCTGCAGCTCGACGTTCTCACGCACCTTGTTCAGGGGGACGTGACCCGGCCCCTCGACCATGACCTGCACGTCGTGGCCCCAGGCCACCTGCGTCAGCTCGCCGAGGGTGCGCAGCTCGGACAGCTGCGCCTCGTCGTTGGCGTCGGCGATGGAACCCGGCCGTAGGCCGTCACCCAGTGAGAAGGCTACGTCGTAGGCCGCGAACAGCTCGCAGATCTCCTCGAACCGCTCGTAGAGGAACGATTCGGTGTGGTGGGCCAGGCACCACGCCGCCATGATCGCCCCGCCCCGGCTGACGATGCCGGTGACCCGGCGGGCGGTCATGGGCACGTAGGCCAGGCGAACGCCGGCGTGGATGGTCATGTAGTCCACGCCCTGCTCGCACTGCTCGACCAGGGTGTCCCGGAAGATCTCCCACGTCAGGTCCTCGGGGCTGCCGTTCACCTTCTCCAGGGCCTGGTAGATCGGCACCGTGCCGATGGGTACCGGGCTGTTGCGCACGATCCACTCGCGGGTGGTGTGGATGTCGGCGCCGGTCGACAGGTCCATGACGGTGTCGGCGCCCCACCGGGTCGACCAGGTGAGCTTGTCCACCTCCTCCTCTATCGACGAGGAGACCGCCGAGTTGCCGATGTTGGCGTTGACCTTCACGAGGAAGGCCTTGCCGATGGCCATCGGCTCGGTCTCGGGGTGGTTGACGTTGGCCGGGATGATGGCCCGGCCCGACGCCACCTCGGCCCGCACCAGCTCGGGGGGGACCTGCTCACGAGCGGCGACGAAGGCCATCTCGGGGGTCACCTCGCCCCGACGGGCGTAATGGAGCTGGGTCACGTTGGCGCCAGCCCGGGCCCGCAGCGGAGCCCGCCGCTCGCCCTGCCACACCTCGGCGGAGCCGGAACCGGCTGCCGCGTCACGTCTGAGGGCCGCCCGCCCGTCGTCACGCCGGTCATAGACCCGACCGTCGTAGGCCTCCACGTCGCCGCGACCGGCGATCCACTGCTGACGCAGCGGCGGCAGCCCCACCGCCGGGTCGGCGCCCGGGCCGCTCGTGCGGTACAGGCGGACCGTTTCGCCGTTGGTCAGGCCCACCTCGGTGATCGGCACCTGGAGGCCGCCCTGGGCCTCGACCCACGCCGCCCGTCGCCCGGCGGTCCCACCGCCCGACCCGGACGCCTCGGCCTCTGTCGTCTCCTGGCTCATCTGGCACTCCCTCCGCCGGCCTCGACCGGATCAGGTTCGAACGGTCGGCGCCCACTGGCGGCGCCCTCTCAGCCCATCCGGAACGGGCTCCCGCGGTTGTCGAGTGAGGACGTTACTCAGCGCCGCGTGCAGCCACGGTCGGCTTCCTCAGCCGGGCGCCTCCAGCGGGACGATGTCGCCGAAGCCGCGAGCCCGGAGGCCCTCCTCCACAGTGGCGATCGTGCGCTCCATGACCGAGACCCGGGCGTGGCGCTTCGACTCCGCCTCGATCAGCACCCACGGTGCGGCGGGGTGCTCGGTGCGCTCCACCATCTCGTCGACGGCCGCCTCGTAGGCGGCCCGCTTCCCGCGGTTACGCCAGTCCTCCTCGCCCAGCTTCCAGGCCTTGAGCGGGTCGGCGGCCCGGCGCTCGAAGCGGGTCAGCTGCTCGGCGTCGGAGATCTCGAGCCAGAACTTGATCAGGATCGTGCCCTCGGCCACGAGCGTTTGCTCGAACTCGACGATCTCCTGGTAGGCCCGACCCCACTGCTCGTCGGTGGCGAAGCCCTCGACCCGCTCGACCAGCACGCGGCCGTACCAGCTCCGGTCGAGCACGGTCATGCCCCCCCAGCCCGGCAGGACCGGCCAGAAGCGCCAGAGGAAGTGGTGGCGCTTCTCCCGCGAGCTTGGGGCGGCGAACTGGGCCACCGAGACGTGCCGGGGATCGAGGGGGGTGACCAGGCGGCGGATGACGCCCCCCTTTCCCGAGGCGTCCCATCCCTCGAACACGATGCACAGCGGCGGCCCGAACCGGCGCTCGCCGGTGAGGGCGCCGTCGGGGGCCAGGTGGCCGCCGAGCACCAGCCGCAGCTGCAGCAGCCGGCGGGACGCGGCCTCGAGCCGCTTCACCTCCTCCTCCCGGGAAAGGCGCAGTGACAGGTCCAGCTGGGTGCGCCGGTCCGTGCCGGGCACCGGGTCAGCGGCGGGCAAGCCGCACCCCGGCACGCCGGTGATCGTCGTCTGGCAGGACCTGTCGGGCCGCGGCTGCACCCCGAAATCCTTGCAGATCCTGGGTTTCTCCGGCTGCGGGGCCGGAAAACGGCCCATGTCTACTCGGAGGATGCTTGGAGGATGCTTGACCTGGAGGGCCGGAAGCCCTTTCATTGACAGGGACTTCCCCAACCCACCTGGAGGTGGCGTGAACAAGGCAGACCTGATCGAGCACGTGGCGGCGACCACGGGGAGCGGCAAGAAGGAAGCCGAGGAGGCCGTCGAGGCCGTCGTAAGCGGCATCATGAGCACCGTCAAGAAGGGCGAGGACGTGTCGGTGTTCGGCTTCGGCAAGTTCTCACCCAAGGCCAACAAGGCCCGCACTGGCCGCAACCCCCAGACGGGCGACGCCATCAAGATCGCCGCCTCGAAGAGCGTCAGGTTCGCCCCGGCCCAGGCGTTCAAGACCGCCCTGAACGCCAAGGCGGCTGCCCGGAAGTCGGCGGCGTCGAAGTCGGCGCCCCCTGCCAAGAAGGCGGCTCCCGTCAAGAAGGCCGCTCCGGCCAAGAAGTCCACTGCGAAGAAGAAGGGTTGACCATGGCCGAGAAGAAGTCACCGATCAAGAAGGCCGCCGCCGCTGTGAAGAAGGCGATGCCCGGCGGGTCCAAGGCGGCCAGCAGCCAGAACGCGGACGTGGAGACCACGACGGCGGCGGCGGCCACGAAGAAGTCCTCGCCAGCCAAGCCCGCCGCAGGCCCGACGGCGAAGGCCCCGGCCAAGGCAGCAGCGGACAAGGCGGCGAAGGTAAGCACGGCGTCGAAGGCGGCCCAGTCGCCGGGGGCGTCGAAGGTGCAGGGGGAGAACAAGGCCAACAGCGCCAAGAAGGCGCCGGCCAAGGCGGCGGCGTCCAAGGCGGCGGGCAAGAGCGACGCCCCGCCGTCAAAGGAGGCCAGCCAATCGTCCACCCCGACCGGCAAGGCATCAAAGGTGACATCGAAGAGGGTCGGCAAGAAGTAGCTGGCGGGCCGGGGAGGCGACCTCCCCGGCCGGTGGTGCTCGGCGAGCTAGAGGTCGTCGAGCAGGCGAAACGATTCACCCAACCGGGCGCCCACGCCCGCCGCCCGCTCTACCAGGCCGTCCCGCTGACGGGCCGCGAAGGCCGCCGCCTCTGCGGCGTCGACGGAGCCGCCCGCTTCGACGCCACTCATCCTGTGGGTGGTGACGAACTGGCTGCGGTGCTCGAGGAGCGCAGCCACCTTGGCTGTCAGGGCCTCCTCGTCGGCCACCTCGACGTGGTTGACTTCGTCGGCCTCCCACAGCAGCAGGGCTGCGGGCCGATGCGGCGGCGTGGCCAGCTCGGGGAAGAACAGCGGGTCACGAGCGGCGACCACGGCGTCGCAGACCAGCCAGCCGGCGTTGCGGTGGTCGGGGTGGAGCCGGTATCGGCGCCACGGGTCGTGGCCCAGGACGACCTCGGGCCTGACCTGGTGGATGACAGCCGCCACCTGGGCCCGCTGGCGCAGGCCGGCCTCAAGCTCGCCGTCGGGCCAGCGCAGGAAGCGCACGCCGCCTTCGGCGCCGCCCAGGCGGCGGGAGGCGGCCCGCTGCTCGGCCTCCCGCTCGTGCACCAGGGCGGCAGGGTCGGTGTCGGGATCCCACGTGCCCTTCGACCCGTCGGTGAGGATCAGGTGGTGGATCTCGCACCCTGCCGCCGCCCACCGGGCCAGGGTGGCGCCGGCCTGGAACTCGACGTCGTCGGGGTGGGCGGCCACGGCCAGGGCCACTGTGGGCGTGGGCAGATCGACTGTGACCGCCGTCTCCCCGGCGGCGTGGCGGTCGGTCACCGGCCGGGCGAGGTGGCGCAGCCCGCCAGCGGGAGGTCGGACGGGAGGTCGACATCGAGCGAGAGGTCGCTCCCCCGGACGACGCGCAGCACCAGGTCGCCGGTGTCCGCCTCGTCCAGGTGGCGGCGGAACGAACCCGGGCCGTAGGAGAACCGGAAGCCGACGGTGGTCGGGACCACGACGACGTTCGTGCCGTCGTCCCGGCTGTCCGGCACCAGGGTGATGCCCGCAGCCGGGTGGCTGCCCAGGAGATCCGCCAGCCCGGCGGGCCGAGCCAGGTCGCCGTGGGCCACGACTGCTGTGGCGAAGCCCTCGGCGCCCAGGTGGGCGACGCCGGCGGCGACGGCGCCGTTGAGCCCACGGCCCGGCTCCCAGATCACCAGCGCCCCCAGCTCCCGGGCCCACCCCGCCACATCCCGGTCACAGCAGACGACGGCGACCGGTAGCGGCCCGGCTGCCGCCACCACCCCGGCTGCCAGCCGGCGCGACAGGGCGGCACGCTCGCCAGCGCCGAGGGCCGGGCTCAGCCGCCGCTTCGCCTCGCCGAAGGCCTTGACCGGCACGAGCACCGCGGCATTGGCCTCCACCGCATCGACCCTAGGTCCCCTGCCGGAGCCCGGAGGCCAGATGCGGAGAGCCGTTCAGATGGCGAGGGCTACGGTCGCCCGCGATGACGACCGTGGCCGTGGTCGGGGCCGGCAGCTGGGGGACGGTGGTCGCCGGGCTGTGCCGCCAGGGGGGCGACGTCGTGCTCTGGGCCCGCCGGCCCGAGATCGCCAAGGAGATGCAGGCCGAGCACACCAACTCGATTTACCTCCCCGGCTACCTGCTGCCTGAGGACGTCCGGGCCACGAGCGACCTGGAGGAGGCGGTGGCCCACGCCGACGTCGTCGCACTTGCCGTGCCCAGCCACGGCATGCGGGCGGTGCTGGCCGAGGCGGCGCCCTTCGTCGCCGAGGGCACGCCGGTCGTGAGCCTGGCCAAGGGGGTGGAGCAGGGCACGCTCCTGCGCATGACCCAGGTGGTCCGACAGGTGCTGCCGAGCAGCCCGGCTGGGCTGCTGACCGGGCCGAACCTGGCCCGGGAGGTGGCGGTCGGCCAGCCGGCGGCGTCGGTGGTGGCGTTCGCCGATCTGCGGCTGGCCGAGCGCATGATGGATGTGTTCTGCACCCCGGTCTTCCGGGTGTACACCAATGACGACGTCGTCGGTTGCGAGCTGGCCGGCGCCCTCAAGAACGTCGTGGCCATCGCCGTCGGGATCGCCCACGGGATGGGCTTCGGCGATAACACCAAGGCCAGCCTGATAACCCGCGGCCTGGCCGAGCTGTCCCGCCTGGGCGTGGCGCTCGGCGGCCGGCCGCTCACGTTCTCCGGCCTGGCCGGCCTCGGGGACCTGGTGGCGACGTGCTCCAGCCGGCAGAGCCGCAACCGGGCCGTGGGCGCCGCACTCGGGTCCGGTCAGACCATTGCCGAGGTGGTCGCCGAGATGAACATGGTGGCCGAGGGCGTGAAGACCAGCCGGGCCGTGGTCGACCTGGCCCGCGGGGTCGGTCTGGACCTGCCCATCGCCGAGGCCGTGGCCGGCGTCTGCCACGAGGGCTGGACGGCCGCCGACGCCCTGCGCAGCCTCCTGGCGCGGGGCACCGGCCTAGAGCAGCACGGGCTGTAGGGCCGCCCCGTGCTGTGGCCGGGCCGCCGCCCCCCTGGCGACCTGGACCGCCCGCAGCGGACGGCCCGGCTGGTGGACGCGGGCTGGGTGCTGCCCTGGGGCCTGGGGCGGCAGGTGGATCAGAGCGGTGTCGCCTTTGTCCCCCGCCTCGCCGGCGAGGGCCTGGTCAACCGCACCGGTCGTCGGTGGACGCTGGTGGGGCCGTCCGGCGGGCCGGCCGCCGCCGTCGACCCCGCCGGCCTGGTCACCCCCCGCCTCGGCGGGTGGTCGCTCGACTGGTGGGTGGGCGCCGACGACCGGTGGCGCCTGCCCAGCCGCGAGCCGGCGGTGCGCCAGTCCCTGGTCGACTCGACCCCGGTGGTCGAGACCGTGCTTCGCGTCCCAAGCGGTGACGCCGTGCACCGCTGCTTCGGCGTCCCCGGTTTCCTCGTCATCGAGGTGGAAAACCGCTCACCCTCGCCCTTCGCCCTGGCGCTGGTCATCCGCCCCTACGACCCGCTCGGGGCCACCAGCGTGGCAACGGTGGCTGTCGAGGGCTCGCAGGTCCTGGTCGACGGGCGCACCGCCCTGATCCTGTCAGGGCCTTCCCGGCGGATGGCCGCCTCCACCGCAGCCTCGGGCGACGTGGCGGGACTGGTGCTCAGCGGCGCCGCCGGCCCGAGGACGGCGCCGGCGGTGTGCCATGAGGGCCTGGCATCGGTGGCCGTGCTGGTCCCGGTGGCCCACCGCACCACCGTCCGGGCGGTGATTCCGCTGGGCGGCCCGTCGGGAGGTGTGGACGGGCGGGCGTCGTCGACCGCTGCCGTGCGCGGCTGGAAGGCCCAGAGCCCGGGCCGGGACGGCGTGCGCATCGACGTGCCCGATGGCCAGCTGCAACACGCCTTTGACGCCGCATGTCGCAGCCTGCTCCTGATCGGACCGGAGGATGCCGCGACGCCCGAAGAGGCGGAGCTCATCCGGGCTGCCCTGGCTGCCACCGGTCGATCGACGATGACGAGCGACGCCCGGAGCAGCGCGCCGGCCCGATCATCCGAGAATTCCTTCGTACCCCCTGCGCGAGGCGCCGAGGGCCCGAGCGGCCCGGCAGAGCGGGGATCCGCGGGCCCGAGCGGCCCGGCAGAGCGGGGATCCGCGGGCCCGAGCGGCCCGGCAGGGCGGGGAGCCGAGGGCCCAGGGCTCCCGCCGCCTACGACCGCTGCCGCATCGGCCATCGGCGATCGCCCGGGCCGGGTGGCAACACCTCACGCGGCCGCCAGGGGGCCGGCCGGCTACGATGTGGTGGCCACGATGGCGGCCGCGGCCGCCGAGGTGGCCTCGGGTGACCCTGCCGCCCTGGGCCGCCTGGCCTGGCTGGTCGGTGTCGGCGCACCCACCTGGGCCTGGCCCGATCACGTCCACCCCAGGACCGGTGCCGGCAGCGACGGCCGAGGCCACAGCCCGGCCGCCACCGCCGCGTTCCTCCTCCTCGTGAGGGACCTGCTGGTCACCGAGCCGGAGCCCGGCCACGCCGTCTTGCTGCCGGTGCTGCCAGACGAGTGGCGGGGCCAGCCGGTACGGGTCGACGACGCTGTCCTGTCCGGCGGCGTGCGCCTCTCCTACGCCGTGCGGTGGCACGGGGAACGGCCGGCGCTGCTGTGGGAGGCCAACTCGGGCCTGCGCCTCACCGCCCCCGGTCTCGACGCCAGGTTCCTGACAGACGAGCCCCGGGGTGAGGCCCTGCTCAGCCCCCCGGCACCGCCCGCCGGCTCCGGCGGCGGGGGCACGGTCGAGCTCTCATGAGCCACGCGATCAGGCCAGCCGTGCGGGCGCCAAACCCGGTGCGCGGCTGCTGGGCCGGCGACTCGTGCGGCCCTCCCCGGGCCGCCTACCGTCGGACCCATGGCCATGCCTGTCATGCGCTCGACCTTCGGGCCGCGGTGGTCCTAGCGACGTTGGATCCCGCCCCGGCGGCCGACGGCAGCGGCCCGCGGCCCGGCGCCATCGCCCTGTCGGGGCCCGCCCCGGCGACCGAGGGCCGCAGCCCGACGCCCGGCGCCGTCGCCCTACAGGGTCGCTCCGGTCGCAGCCGTCTCGGCCGGGGCCACCACCGGGCGATCCGGCCCGGCGGAGGCCCCTCCGGCAGTCGAGTGCTGGGCCTGGTGCTGTGCGCCGCCCTTCTCCTCTTGGTCGGGTGCGGCGTGGTGCGGGGGAGCGTCTCGACCGTCCGGGCGCTGGATGACGCCGGGTTCGGCGTCCCCGACGTCCAGCTCGAGCCGGGGGACTCGCTCCGGGTCATCGTCGAGAAGGACACCGAGGACCTCGACGCCGCCGCCGCCGAGGCTGCCGGGGTGGTGTGGCGCAACCTGCCGTTCCGGATCGAGCAGCTCAGCGTCATCTGCAACAACGGCTACGGCGGCCACGGCACCTACCAGGCGGACCGGGCCGAGCTGCAGCGGCGCTTCGGAGCCCGGGACCCGGCGCTCGACAAGGGGGTGCAGACAAACGACACCCGCACCGTCCTCATCATCGTCGCCGTCCTGGTCGGGGGCGGGCTGCTGGTGCTCATCGGCATCATCATCCTCATCGTCGTCCTGATCCGTCGCAGCCGGCGCCGGAACCAGCCGCCGGGGCCTCCCGGGCCTCCCGGGCCTCCGGGGGCGCCGCCCGGATGGGTCACACAACCTCCGCCGCCTGGGTACGGTCCTCCGCATGACCATGAGCGAGACCCTTCGCCTCACTGAGTGGACGGCCTGCGGCGGCTGCGCAGCCAAGTGGGGGGCGGCGCCGCTGCGTGACCTGGTGGCCCGGCTGGCCGCCGAGGGCGGGGCCTCCGACCTGCTCGTCGGCCTGGCGCCCTTCGATGACGCCGCCGTGCTGCGCCTGAGCGACGACCTGGCCCTGGTGAGCACCACCGACTTCTTCCCGCCCCTGGTCGACGACCCGGCCGACTTCGGCGCCATCGCCGCCGCCAACGCCTGCTCGGACGTGTTCGCCATGGGAGGCCGCGTCCGCCTGGCCGTGAACGTCGCCGCCTTCCCCGAGCGGCTGCCGGTGGCGGCCATCGAGGCCATCTTCGGGGCGGCGGCCGAGATCGTGGCCGAGGCCGGCGGCGTCGTGGCCGGGGGTCACACCATCCGCAGCGAGGAGCCGATATTCGGCCTCGCCGTGCAGGGCACCGTGCACCCGGACCGGGTGTGGGCCAAGGGCGGCTCCCGCCCCGGCGACGTCCTGGTCCTGTCCAAGCCGATCGGCACCGGGATCGTGCTGGCCGGCGGGGACGAGGCCGACAAGGCGGTGGCCATCGGGTGGATGCGCCGGATCAACCGGGCGGCGGCCGAGAGGCTCGCCGAGGTCGACGGCGGGGCCGGCCCCAGGGCCTGCACCGACGTGACCGGCTACGGCCTGTTCGGCCACGGCTGGGAGGTGGCCGAGCGGGGCGGGGTGGCGCTGCGCCTCTCCGCCGCCGCCCTCCCGCTCCTCGATGGGGCCCAGGCCGCGGCCGGGCGGGGCGTCCGCACCGGAGGCGACCCCCGCAACCGGGCGTCCCTGGAGGGCCGCATCACCGTGGCCGACGGCGTCAGCGCCGAGCACGAGGCCATCTGCTACGACCCGCAGACGAGCGGGGGCCTGCTGGCCGCCGTCCCCACCGCCGACGCCGCCCGGCTGGCCGGGGAAGGGTGGGCGGTCATCGGCGAGGTGGCCGACGGCCCTCCTGGCGTCAGCCTGGCCTGACAAGCCCCGGCCCGGCCGCTCGAAGCCGCCGCCGGCCCAGGGGTTAGCGTCGCCACCGTGGTCGCACCGCTTGAGAAGGCGCCTCTGCTGCGCCCGGCCGGCCGGCGCACCCTGACCCGGGCAACCGCCCCCACCCTCACCCTCGAGAAGCAGATGTGGGCCGAGGGCCACCAGGTGGTGGTCGGCCTCGACGAGGTGGGCCGCGGGGCGTGGGCCGGCCCTCTGGCCGTCGGCGCCGCCGTGCTGCCCCAGGGCCGCCGGGTGCTGGGCGTGCGCGACTCGAAGATGCTGAGCGAGCGGGAGCGCGAGGCGCTGTTCGATCGCATCGCCGGCTGGTGCACGGCGTGGCACGTGGGCATGGCGAGCCAGGTCGAGTGCGACGAGCTGGGCATGACAGCCGCCCAGCGGCTCGCCGCCGGCCGGGCCATCGCCGGGCTCGGGGTCACCCCGGACAAGGTGCTGCTCGACGGGAGCTGGGACTTCGTGGGCCGGGGCACGACCATCCGGGTCATCAAGGGCGACGCCACCGTGCTGTCCATTGCCGCCGCCTCGATACTGGCCAAGGTCACCCGTGATCGCCTGATGCGAGAGCTGCACGAGCACTACCCGTGGTGGTGGTTCGACGACAACAAGGGCTACCCGTGCCCCAAGCACAAGGCGGTCCTCCAGGGGATCGGCCCGAGCGCCATCCACCGCCGCAGCTGGGTCTTCATGGACAACACCCCGTGGGGAGGCCGCACGTGGCGGGAGCCGCCCGCGGCGACGCAGGGGTGGATCCCGGATTAGGTTCGGGTCCGTGCCGCTGACCAGCAAGCAGTCGCTCCTGCTACGCGCCTTTTCGGTCTGGACGATCTACGTGTGGGTCACCCGGATCTGGAACATCTGGCGCGACGACACCCGGAACCTGCCGTTCAAGGCGGTCCACTCGGTGCTGGCGGTGATCTCGGTAGGCTTCGCCGTCGCTACTCTCGTCGTTGTGCAGCGCCACCGCCGGCATGCCGCGGCGCCGGTGGCAGAGCCGACCAGCGTCGACGCCTGACCCGGTGATCGCCTCGATCCCGAGCCCGTCCTCCGGTGTGCTCCACCTCGGGCCCCTGGCGCTGCGCGCCTACGGCCTGTGCATAGCCCTCGGCGCCCTCGCTGCCATCCGGATCGCCACCCAGCGCCAGGACCGCCGGGGTGGGCCGAAGGGACTGGTCGAGTCGGTCGCCTGGTGGGCCGTTCCGGCCGGCCTGGTGGGCGCCCGCCTCTACCACGTGACCACAGACTGGAACCGGGGCAGCCCCAGCTACGCAGATGAGCCCCTGCGGGTCTTTCGGATATGGGAGGGCGGCCTCGGCATCTGGGGCGGTGTCGCCCTCGGCACCGCCGTCGGCTGCTACGTGGCGGCCAGGAAGGGGGCGAACCCGCTGCGCCTGATGGACGTCGCCGCTCCGGCCATACCGGTGGCCCAGGCCATCGGCCGCTTCGGCAACTGGTTCAACCAAGAGCTCTTCGGCCGGCCCACCACCCTGCCCTGGGGCCTGCGCATCGACCTGGCCAACCGACCCCCCGGGTACGAGGCCTTCGAGACCTTCCACCCCACGTTCTTGTACGAGTCCCTGTGGTGCCTGACCATCGTCGGCCTCCTGCTGGTGGCCGAGCGCCGCTGGCACCTCAAGCCCGGGCAGCTGTTCGCCCTCTACGTGGCCCTGTACACCGCCGGCCGATGGGCGATAGAGACCGTCCGCATCGACTCGGCCACCCGGATCGCCGGCTTCCGGGTCAACGAGCTGGTGGCTCCCACCGTCGGCGTCGTGGCCCTGCTCGCCTTTTTACTGCTGGGCCGTCGCAACACCGAGGCCCGGACCGCTCCCGAGCTGGAAGCCGACGCCGCCGAACGGGCCGCAAAGGTCACCGCCGAGCGCAGGGCGGCCGCCGTTGCCGCCACCGGAGCCGAGCCGCCGGAGCCGGAGCCGGAGCCGGAGCCGGAGCCGGAGCCGGAGCCGGCCAAGCCCGTGCCCCTGATGACCAGCGACGCCGCCCGAGGCGCCGACCGGCCGTCGGACAGAAGCTGAGTCCGCGCCCGCCCGCCACAGGGGGCGCCGCAACCAGCGGTGCATAGCTGTCTGTCCAGCTCTATGTGTCCAGGGCGAGGGTTAGGCAGCGACAGCCGCCGCCGGCCTTGCGGAACTCGCTGACATCCACCTCGACCGGGGTGAAGCCCCACGCCTCGAGCTGGCGGCCCACCCGGGATGGGCAGCTGGGCATCAGGACGGTTCGGCCGACGACGACGGAGTTGGCCACGAACCCCGCCGCCTCGTCGGCTTCGAGGACGAGCGGCTCAGGCACCAGGGCCTGCATGACCGTGCAGCCGTAGGAGTCCCAGGCGCCGGGCCACACCAGGGCTCGGGTCGAGTCGAGCGGGCAGAACGTGATGTCGAGGTGGTAGTAGCGGGGGTCAACCAGCTCGATCGGGCGCACGGCGATGCCGAGCAGCGTCGACAGCTGGCTGTGGGCGGCGGCGTCGCTGCGGAACCGGTAGCCCGAGACCAGGACCGGTCCGAAGGGCAGGGCGTCACCCGCCCCCTCGTGGCCCACGCCGCCGACCAGTTGGCGCACCTCGTAGCCGGCCGCTTCGAACCATGCGATGTCGAGCGGCGTCTCGGCCTGGCGCTCGGGGTGGCGGAACTGCGACGGGACGAAGGTGCGCCCCCGGACGATCCCGGCGTTGGCGGTGAAGACGAGGTCGGGCACCGACGGGTCGGCGGGCTGCAGCTCGACCGTGGCCCCCGCCTGCTGCAGGGCGGCGGCGAGGCCGTGCCACTGGGCCTGGGCCCGGTCACGGTCTACCGGCACCTCGGTTGACATCCAGGGGTTGATCTCATAGGCGACGCTGAAGTGGTCGGGAGAGCACAGCAGGAAGCGGCGGCCCCAGGCCAGCTCCTCACCCACCGGCGCCCGGAGCGCGAAGGGCGCCGTGGGCGGCCAGGCGGTCGCAGAGGTCGTCGAGGGCGGCGACGCCCCGTGGGTGGGTGAGGGCCAGCACGGCCCGGCTGGGGTCGCTGCGGGCCCGGCCGATGACCACCTCGACGATCCCGTAGTCGGCGCCGTCGTCCACGATCTGGTCGAGCACCTTGGCCAGGAGCAGCGAGTCGATGATGTGGCCTTCCAGCTCGAGTGTGGCCCGAGCAGGCGTCACGTCCTGGTGGCCGGGTCCGGTGCGGGCGGGCCCAGGACCGGTGCGGCCGACGGCCCGGGCGGCGACGCTCCGACCTCGGCCTCGACCTCGGGCGCGGCCGGCATGGCCCGCTCGTGACCCTGGTCGGCGGCGGTGGCCGCTTCGGCCGCCTCCTGGGCCTGCACCTGGGAGACGGGCACCTCGTCGCTGCCCAGGGTCGGATCCTCCTTCAGCATGCCGAGGTTGGTGTCGTAGATGTCCCGGCAGATGACCTGCAGCACGCCGCCGGCCGGGATGGCCAGGAGGGCGCCCAGCAGCCCGAACAGCTGGACCCCGACCAGCACGCTGGCCAGCACGGCCAGGGGGTTCAGGTCGACCGTGCGGCTCATGATGGAGACCTGCAGCACGTGGTTCTCGAACTGCTGGTAGACGATGAAGAAGATCACGATGATGAGGCCGGTGCGGGGCGTGTCGAGAAAGGCCACGGCGCTGACCACCGCAGCACCGAGGGTGGCCCCGACGAGCGGGATGAGGTCAGCGAAGGCCACCCACAGGGCGAGGACGCCACGGAACGGCACGCCGAGCGGCCACAGCACCAGATAGGTGGCGATGCCGGCGATGACGCTGATGGCCAGGTTGCCGAACATGTAGCCGGTGATGGCCCGGTTGCTGTCACGGGTCACGCGGCGGACCCGGTCGCGGTGGCGTGGGGGAATGAGGTGGAGGAGCCCGGCGATGACCTTCGGTCCCTCCAGGAGCATCAGGAAGATCAGCACCAGGATGGTGACGACGGCGGCGACGGTGCTGAAGATCCCCGAGGCGACCTTGGCCACCGGTCCGCCCGCCCCGGTGACGGCGGCCCGCAGCTTGGCCTGGTTGCGCTCGACGTAGGTGTCCAGGTGGTAGCGCTGGACGAGGTCGCCCACCGGGCCTCGTCCGGCCCTGGCCTCCGCCACGTAGGTCGGCAGGTTGTCGGAGAACTGGTACGCCTGGTCGACCAGGGGCCGGATGAAGGCGTAGAGCATCGCCGCCATGGCCGCCATCCCGAGGAGGAACACCACGAGGGTGGCCAGCACCCGAGGCAGCCGCAGCCGGTGGCTCAGGAAGTCAACGGCCGGGTTGAGGATGGCGGCGAAGAAGGCTGCCACCACGAACCACGTGATGATCCGCCCTAGGCGCTGCAGGGTGAGGACGGCGAAGGCCGAGGCCACCACCACGAACAGCACGGCGAGGATGGTGCGCCACGGCACCCGCTCGCGTCTTGACCCCGCGGCGTCGGACATGGCGGCTCAGCGTACCGACGGTCTAGGTTCAACTCTCGATGGGACAGTCAGTCGCCGTCACCGAGAAGCCCACCGGACGCGTCGGCGTCACCCGCTTCGAGGTGAACCGTCCGCTCACCGGCATGGGCCACGAGCGGTACCGCTCGCTCGAGGACTGCTCCGGTGACCGGCCGCCCGACGTTCTGGCCCGGCGCCTGTTCGAGCACGGGGGGGTGGTGGCGGTCCACGTCTACGGCAACCAGGTCACCGTCGAGCTCGAGCCCTTCGGCACCAGCGAAGGCATGGCCGACATCGTGCGCGGCCTGTTCACCCACTACGTCCAAGGCGTGGAGCCCAAGACCTTCGGCTGATGCCCTGGCCGAGCTGAAGGCTCTGCCGGAACACTTTGCTGTGCTAAGCAGTTAACTGAGCAAGCATGTCGACCGCCTCGCGCACCTTCGGCTCGTTCCGCAGCCGGAACTACCGCCTGTTCTACCTGGGCCAGCTGGTCTCTCTGTCGGGCACGGCGTGCCAGGTGGTGGCGCTCAGCTGGGTTGTGTACCGGCTCACCGACTCAGCCGTCGCCCTCGGGGTCATCACCGCCCTCTCGCTGCTCCCCATGCTCCTCGCCGGCCCGTTCGGCGGCCTGCTCGCCGACCGGTTCGACAAGCGACGACTGCTGATCGCCGCCAACGCCTCACTCGCCGTCGTCGCCGCCCTGCTCGCGGCGGTGACCCTGCTGGGCTCGGAGCGGGTGTGGCTCCTCGGCCTGCTCGCCTTCGCCTCCGGGATGGGCAGCGCCGTCGAGATCCCCACCCGGCAGGCCTTTGTCAACGAGCTGGTGGGGCCCGAGCAGCTGCCCAACGCCATCGGGCTCAACTCCGCCCTGTTCAACGCCAGTCGGATCGTCGGGCCCGCCGTGGCCGCCGGGCTCCTCGCCCTGGTCGGCGGCGGTTGGTGCTTCGTGGTGAACGCAGTCTCGTTCCTGGCCGTCATCGAGGCCTACCGCCGCATGCGGGTCGAGGAGCTGCGGCCGTCGGCGCGCCCCCGGCCCGGCCGGGGCCAGGTGCGCGAGGGCCTGCGCTACGTCTGGGGCGAGCCGGTGCTGCGGCGCACGCTCCTCCTGGTCGGAGCGGTCTCGTTCCTCTCGTTCAACTTCCCGATCGTCCTGCCGGTGCTGGCCGAGCGCTCCTACGGCGGCGGTTCGGCCCTGTTCTCGGCCCTGACCGCCACGATGGCGTTCGGCTCGGTCGTGGGCGCCCTCCTGGTGGCCGGCCGGCGCCGCCCCACCGACCGGGTGCTGCTGGTCGCCGGACTGGCGTCCGGCCTGCTGCTGGCGGCGGCGGCGGCGACCACCTCGCTCGTGCTGGTCCTGCCCCTCCTCGCCCTGGCGGGCGCCGCCGGCATCGCCTTCTTCTCCACCGCCAACGCCCGGGTGCAGCTGGTCGCCGCCGGTGAGGTGAGGGGGCGGGTGATGGCGCTCTACACCATGGTCTTCCTCGGCACCACGCCGGTGGGCGCCCCTCTGGTCGGCTGGGTGGTGCAGCGCTTCGGGGCCCAGGTCGCCCTCGGCGGGGGCGGCGCCGCCGCCGCCGTAGCCGTGGCCGTGGCCCTGCTGCCGGCCGCCCTGGCCGGCCAGGGCGGCGACGCCCCGGCGGTGGCTCTGCAGCCCGACCCGGTGCTCGAGGCGGCGCTGACCGCCGCCTGAGCAGCTCAGGGATTTCCGGTTCCGGCTCCTCGCAGCTGGCGGACATCCTGGCTGACGAATCGCCGTCTACCATCTCGTTACCATCTAGTTGCCACCAATCTGGTATCCTCATGGCATGAGGGCGACGATAGATCGGGTCGGACGGCTGGTCATCCCCAAGCCGCTACGGGACAGGGTCGGCCTGGCCCCTGGTGAGGTCGAGATGACGATCGATGGCAACGGCATCAGGATCGAACCGGTCGCGGCCGGGGGAGTCGTCGAACAGGACGGTCGCCTGGTCATACCGGCGGCCGGAGCGGCCGTGGACGACGCTCTGGTGCAGGCCCTGCGTGACGGCGACCAGCGTTAGGACGTGGCGCCCGCCCTCGTCGACACCAGCCTTGCCGTCGCCCTCGTCGTCGAGGACCATGAACATCACGAGGCGGTCCGGGTGGCCATGGCCGGACGGCGGCTCGGCCTGGCCGGGCATGCCGCCTTTGAGACGTACTCCGTTCTCACCAGACTTCCCGCTCCGGCCCGTCGAAGCCCCGAGGTGGTCGGGGAGATCCTGCGCCGGAGCTTCCCCATCGCTGCCTTCCTGCCCGGCGAGGCGGCCGCCGCCCTCCTCGTCCAGCTGCCCGCCCTCGGTGTGGCGGGCGGCAACGTGTACGACGCCCTGGTCGGAGCCGCATCGAAGCACCACGGGCTGATGCTGCTGACCCGTGACCGTCGAGCCTCGGCCACCTACGTCGCCCTCGGTGTGGAGCACGAGCTCGTGGGCTGACACCTGAGCGTCACGAACACACGTTCGCTACGATGAGGCCATGGTCGTGGCGCTCAACCGGCCGCTAGTCGGCCCGGATGACGACGGTGGCTCGGGCCGGGCTGTTCAGGCCGCGGGCCTGCGGGCGCTGGCCGAGCGGGTGGCGCCCATCACCCTGGCCCGGGATCAGACCCTCCCGATCCTCCCCGCCCTCGCCGGGATCCTGGGCCCGAGCGGCCCCTCAGAGCGGGGGATCCTGGGCCCGAGCGGCCCCTCGGAGCGGGGAACCCTGCCCTCAGGACCTGAGGGTTTGCGCCGGGGGTCCACCGCCACCGTGGCGGGCGGGTCGGGGCTCGGGGCCACCAGCCTGGCCTTCGCCCTCGTGGCCGCCGCCACCCAGGCCGGCTCGTGGGCGGCGGTCGTCGGCCTGCCTGCGGCCCACGCCCCGGCGGCCGCCCACCTGGGCGTGGCGCTGGAGCGGCTGGCCCTGGTTCCCGACGCCGCCGTCCTGGGCCACTGGCCCACGGTGGTGGCGGCCCTGCTCGACGGGATCGACCTGGTGGTGGCGGCCGTGCCTCCCGGCCTTCGGGCTCCCGACGCCCGCCGCCTGGTCGCCCGGGCCCGGGAGCGGGGCAGCGTGCTCATCCCCCTGCTCCCGGCCGGTGCGTCGTGGGTGGAGGGGGCCGACCTGCGGCTGCGGGTGGTGGCGGCCACCTGGCACGGCGTCGAGGCCGGCCACGGTTTCCTCCAGGCCCGCCAGGTCAAGGTGGCCGCCACCGGACGGGGCGCCGCCAGCCGCGAGCGGTCGGTGCACCTGTGGCTCCCCGGCTACGACGGGGTGGCCGTGGTCGAGCCACCGCTGCCCGGGCAGAACGTGCTGCCAGGACGACGGTTCCGGCCCGGGCAGAACGGCGCCACGGCTGCCCGGGCAGAAGGTGGTGCCAAGGCTACGGTTCCTGTCCGGGCAGAACACGGCGACGGGCGGCGCAGAGGGTTGGGCGGCTAGGTGGACCACGGCCCGGCGGCGGCCGCCCTGGCCGGGTACGTGGGCCGCGCCGCGGCTTCGTCCACTACCGACCCCGCGGATGGCGCTGGCGCTCCCGCCTCTGCGATCAGGCCGTGGGCGACGGCGGTGCGGACCTTGGCGCTGTGGTGCGCCGACTGGCCGCTGGTGGCGGCCGGGGTGCCGGCCGACGAGCCGGCGGTCGTCCTGCGCGCCGGGCGCATCGTGGCGTGCACGCCGGCGGCCCGGGCCGAGGCCGTGCACCGGGGCATGCGTCGGCGTGACGCCGAGGCCCGCTGTGCCCACCTGGCCGTCCTCGCCCATGACCCGGCCCGCGACGCCCGGGCCTTCGAGCCGGTGGTCGCCGCCATCGAGGCCTTCGCCCCCCGCATCGAGCTGACCCGCCCCGGCCTGTGCTCGATGGCCACCCGGGGGCCGTCGCGCTACTTCGGCGGCGACGAGCCCCTGGCCGCCCGGGTGGTGGCGGCGGTCCAGGAGGTTCTGGGCGGCGCCGCCGCCCACATCGGGGCGGGGGTGGCCGACGGCGCCTTTGCCGCCTCGCTGGCGGCCCGGGCCACGGCCGGGGGTGCCCCGATCCTGGTGCTGGCATCGGGTGCCACCCGGCCCTTCCTGGCCGATCTGCCCGTGTCCGCCCTGGGCGACGCGCTCGGCGCGCCCGCCAGGGCGGCGCCTGATCTGGCGTCGCTGCTGGTGCGGCTGGGTCTGCGGACGCTCGGGTCGGTGGCCGCCCTCTCCGAGGTCGACGTCATGGCTCGCTTCGGCGCTGCCGGAGGGCTGGCCTGGCGCCGGGCCAACGGCCTCGACGACCGGCCGCTCGACGCCCGTGACCCCCCTCCCGACCTGGTGGCCGAGGTGGCCCTCGACCCGCCGGCCGACCGTATCGACACCGCCGCCTTCGCCGCCCGCACGCTGGCGGCCGACCTGCACGACCGGCTCGAGCGCCAGGGTCTGGCCTGCACCCGGCTGACCATCGAGGCCGTCACCACCGACGGCGAGCGCCTCAGCCGGGTGTGGCGCCACGAGGGCCGCTTCACCCCGGGTGCCACCGCCGAACGGGTGCGCTGGCAGCTGGACGGCTGGCTCACCACCAGGGCCCGAGCGGCCGAGCAGAGCGGGGAGCAGAGGGCCCGAGCGGCCCAGCAGAGCGGAGGGCACGAGTTGGGGGATGTCGGCGGCCGGGCTGAGGGTGGTGGCCTCACGCTGCTGCGCCTGGTGCCCGAGGAGGTGGTGCCTGGTGGTGGCCGCCAGCTGGGGTTCTGGGGTGGCGACGCCGAGGCGGACGAGCGGGCGTCCCGGGCGTTGGCCAGGGTTCAGGGCCTGCTGGGCCCGGCGGCGGTGGTTACCGCCGTGCTCTCAGGCGGGAGGGGCCCGCTGCCCCGCGCCACCCTCGTTCCGTGGGGTGACCAGCGCGAGCCGGCCCAGCCCGGCGGCCAAGCGAAGAGGGCAGCCATCGAGCTGGGCCCGGTGGCCGAACGCCCCGAGGAGGCCGAACCTGTGGTGCGCCGCCCCCAGCGCGGCCCAGAGCTAGAGCCGCCTCATGGAGCGGGGATCACAGGGCCCGAGCGGCCCGACAGAGCGGGGATCACAGGGCCCGAGCGGTCCGACAGAGCGGGGATCACAGGTGCCGCCGCCGACGAGGTGCCACCGTGGCCAGGCTGCATCCCCGGGCCCCCGCCGGCCGTGGTGCCTCCCGAGCGGGAGCCGGTCGAGGTGGTCGACGCCGCCGGCGCCCCGGTCCTGGTGTCCGGCCGAGGCCTGGCCAGCGCCGCCCCGTCCCGGGTGACATGGTCGGCACGCGCCCTGGAGGTGTCCGGCTGGGCCGGCCCGTGGCCGGTCGAGGAGCGCTGGTGGGATCCCGCCGCCGCTTCCCGCCTGGCCCGCATCCAGGTCATCGCTTCCGACGGAACCGCCCTCCTCCTGGCCTGCGACCAGGGCCGGTGGTGGCTCGAGGCCACATACGACTGACCCATGCGAGAGACCTTCGATCCCTGTCTTGACGTGGTGCGGAGGTGGCTGACCGCCGAGGCGCCCTGATCAGCAATTTCGTGCCGGGTTCCCGTAGCGTTGCCGAGCGGCCTCGCCCGAGGTGCCAACCATGGCTCCTATCGCCGCCCAGGAGTGTCCGTCGGCGCGAGCCGCCGAGACAGCAGCAGCGAGACGGGCATCACCCTCGGCTCGTTCTCGGAACGCGCCCCGCAACGCCTGGAGCGCGGCGGCATCCTTGACATCAGTGGGGTTGTGGTCTTCGAACAGGGCGGCGAGTTTGTCGGCCTGCTCAAGGATCTCCTTGAGGCTTCGGGGCATGGCATCACCGAGGTATGTGGCTCGTGCGGGCATAGCGTGGACAATGACCAGACCTCTCTCTCGGAACTGACGACACCGATCTCGTAGAGGTTGCCGGCGTGGTCGGACCCGATGAGCATGGTCATGCCCTCGTCGAGGTCCTCTGTCGTGAGTGGGTTGTTGAAGGCAAGGCATGGAGGATCGTCTCGTCTGGGACACCATGCTTGTTAGCGCTGGAAGCGATGTGCGGTTGCTGCACTGCCAACCTATCCTCCGTAACGATCTGGTGCAAAGTACCTTGTTCTCTCGTGGCTCGAGCAGCACGATTTGTCAGTAGCGGGCTCTGGATCAGGATGTCCCAGGACGCCGTTTGCCGAACACGGCAAGCCGATCTGGACGAAATTCTCTATCCGATCTTCCGCAAGCGCAAAGACTGCTGAGCGAAGGTCGTTCTCGTCATAGTGCTCCTTGGGCTTGTCGCTTGAAGCATGCGAAGGAGTCTAGTCTTAGGCGGGAGGTTTTAGTCTTGGAAGTTGATATGACTCAATAGGTACTCAGGATGAAAGGGAAGGCCAGTAACCGGCATGACCCCACTTTGACAAAGATTCACGTGATCCTCGAGTCGACAGTCGCCTCGCAGGCCGGCTTGCCCGTCGTCAGCCCGAGAGGCGGACTCTGATGACTACCCCGTCGTCGTGGGCCTGGTGGGCGCGGACGCTCGGGCCTCCGGGGATCAGGGCGTTGGTGCCGTCGGGGCGGTAGGTCCAGCCGTGGGCCACGCACACCAGGCAGCCGTCGGGGAGGGTGGTGCCGATGGACAGGCGCATGGCCTGGTGGGCGCAGCGGTCATCAAGGGCCGCCACCTCACCGTCGGCGATGCGCCACAGCACGACCTCATGTCCGTCGATCACGACCCGGTGCGGGAGGGCACCGAGCTCGTCGGAGCGGAGAACCACCTTCCATGCGGGCACCAGGTGCAGCAGGATGCCAGGTCGTGGCGACGAACCTGGCTTTCGTGCGGGGCGGGGCCGATGAAGGTGTCGACCGGGTCTACGTCACCCGGGATGACGGATCGGAGCTGTCGTTCCCGATCGCGCCGAGCGCCGTGGGCGGGCTCACGGTCGGGCACTGCGAAGTCGACGTGCAGGCGGTTCTTGGCCGTCTTCGGCTCGGGAACTTTGATGAAGAGCAGCTTGGGCGCCTCGACTCCGTCGGGCGGCACGGCCTCGGCGACCATCTCCAACCCGAGCGGCGTCCGCTCGTAGCCAAGGACGGCGCACCAGAAGTCGGCGAGGGCGCCGGGATCCGCGCAGTCAAAGGTCAGGTGCAGGATCCGGAATGTCATGGGTGGAGGTGGCGCAGCGGTATCCGGCCGGGCACGGGCGGGGCGGGGCGGAGAGCGGCGAGCAGGCGGGCGGTCGAGGCCGCCACCTCCTCGACGGCGGCCTCAAAGGCGGGGGCGTCGGCTCGTGACGGGGTGCGGATCCCCGACAGCTTGCGGACGTACTGGACGGCGGCGTCGCGCACGTCGAGGTCGGTCGGCTCGACCTCGGATCGGTGCAGCGGTCGGATGCTCCGGCACATGCCCCCATCCTGCCCCGCCCCCATCGCTTCTGTCGGGAGAAGTGCTGCGCCAGGCGACAGCTACTCCCGACAGTTCCGGGGGGTGGGGTGTTGGGGGAGCGGGGGCGAACACATGTTCGTCTACAGTGGCTCCTCCCATGGGATGGGACCAGCGCCCCGACCTCAGCTGGCAGGAGGTCAACGCCGCCCTGTCGGACCGCCGTTCCGACGGGCGCAGCCGCCGCGGGGAGCCGGGGCGCGACGGGGGGGACAGCCCGGCGTGGTCACCGCACCGGCTGGCCTATGACCCGCCCCGCCACCTCATCCCCCGCCCCGATGCCGGTGCGGTGGCCTACGCCGAGCTGCACTGCCACTCGAACTTCTCGTTCCTCGACGGGGCCAGCCATCCCGAGGAGCTGGTCGAGGAGGCGGCCCGGCTGGGGCTCGAGGCGCTGGCCACCACCGACCACGACGGCCTGTACGGGGTGGTGCGGGCGTCCGAGGCGGCCCGGGCGCTCGGGGTGCCGCTGGTGGTGGGGGCCGAGCTGACGATCGGCCTGTCCCGGCCCCAGAACGGGGTGGCCGACCCCGAGGGCAGCCACCTCCTCGTCCTGGCCGATGGGCCCGACGGCTACGCCCGCCTGGCCCGCACCATCTCCGAGGCCCACCTGCGGGGCGAGGAGAAGGGGCGGCCGGTGCTGGGCCTGGAGCAGGCGGCCGAGCACCTGGCCGGCCACGCCCAGGTCCTCACCGGGTGCCGCAAGGGGGCGGTGCCGGCCGCCCTCATGGCCGCGGGGCCCGCCGCCGCCCGCCTCCGGCTCGACCAGCTGGTAACGCTGTTCGGCGGCGACCGGGTGGTGGTCGAGCTGTGGGACCACGGCGACCCGCTCGACTCGGCCCGCAACGACGCCCTGGCCGCCCTGGCCGTCGACGCCGGCCTGGCCGTGGTGGCCACCAACAACGTGCACTACGCCACCCCGGCCCGCCGGCCGCTGGCCACCGCCCTGGCTGCGGTGCGGGCCCGGCGCAGCCTCGACGAGGTCGACGGGTGGCTGCCGCCGGCCTCCATGGCCTGCCTGCGCAGCGGGGCCGAGCAGGCCCACCGCTTCGCCCGCTGGCCGGGAGCGGTGGCCCAGGCTGCCACCCTCGGCCGCCAGCTCGCCTTTGACCTCCGCCTGGTGGCCCCTCGGCTGCCCGACTGCCCGGTCGCCCCCGGCCACACCGAGATGAGCTGGCTCCGCCACCTCACCGAGGAGGGCGCCACCTTCCGCTACGGCCCCCGGCCGCAGACCCTCCGAGAGTGCCCACTTCCGGCCCTTCAGGGCACCAGAAGTGGGCACTGCCTCGGGGAAGACGACATCAACAGCAGGGCCTGGCGGCAGATCGACCACGAGCTCGACGTCATCGAGCAGCTGGGGTTCCCCGGGTACTTCCTGGTGGTACACGACATCGTCGAGTTCTGCCGCAGCCACGACATCTACTGCCAGGGAAGGGGCTCGGCGGCCAACTCGGCGGTGTGCTTCGCCCTCGGCATCACCAAGGCCGACGCCGTGGGCCTCGGCCTTCTGTTCGAGCGCTTCCTGTCGCCCGAGCGGGACGGGCCGCCCGACATCGACCTCGACATCGAGTCGGGGCGGCGGGAGGAGGCCATCCAGCACGTCTACGCCCGCTACGGCCGGCAGAAGGCGGCGCAGGTGGCGAACGTCATCACCTACCGGGCCCGCTCGGCCGTGCGCGACATGGGCAAGGCGCTGGGCGCCAGCCAGGGACAGGTCGACGCCTGGTCGAAGCAGGTCGACCCGTGGGGCCGGCTGCGCAAGACGGTCGAGGGCGGCGGCCACGACATCCCGTCGGCGGTGCTCGAGCTGGCCCGCGAGGTCGAGGACTTCCCCCGCCACCTCGGCATCCACTCGGGCGGCATGGTGATCTGCGACCGGCCGGTGGTCGAGGTGTGCCCGGTCGAGTGGGGCGCCATGGTGGGCCGCACCGTCCTTCAGTGGGACAAGGATGACTGCGCGGCGGCCGGCCTGGTGAAGTTCGACCTGCTCGGCCTCGGGATGCTGACGATGCTGCACCACGCCGTCGACCTCATCGGCGAGTCCACCGGGATCGAGGTCGACCTGGCCACCATCGGTCAGGACCCGGCCGTGTACGAGATGCTCAGCCGGGCCGACTCGGTGGGGGTGTTCCAGGTGGAGTCCCGGGCCCAGATGGCCACCCTGCCCCGCCTCAAGCCCCGCTGCTTCTATGACCTGGTGGTCGAGGTGGCCCTCATCCGACCCGGTCCGATCCAGGGCGGATCGGTTCACCCCTACATCCGTCGCCGCAACGGCGAGGAGGAGGTCACCTACCTCCACCCGCTGATGAAGCGCTCCCTGGAGAAGACCCTGGGCGTGCCGCTGTTCCAGGAGCAGCTGATGCAGCTGGCCATCGACTGCGCCGGCTTCACCCCGGCCGAGGCCGACCAGCTGCGCCAGGCCATGGGCTCGAAGCGCTCCAGCGAGCGCATGGAGCAGATGCGCGCCCGGTTCGCCGCCGGCGCCGCCGAGAGGGACATCCCGCCGGAGGTGATCGACGTGCTGTGGCTGAAGCTGGCCGCCTTCTCCAGCTACGGCTTCCCCGAGAGCCACTCGGTGTCGTTCGCCTACCTGGTCTACGCCTCGTCGTGGGTGAAGCTGCACCACCCGGCCGCCTTCTGCGCCGCCCTGCTGAGCTCCCAACCCATGGGGTTCTGGTCGCCCCAGACCATCTGCGCCGACGCTCGCCGCCACGGCGTGGCGGTTAAGGGGCCCGACGTCAACGCCAGCCGGGCGCTCGCTTCGATCGACCAGGAGGGGGCGGTGCGCCGGGGCCTGCAGGAGGTGCGCACCCTCGGGGAGGACCGGGCCCAGGCGCTGGCCGCCGGCCGGCCCTATGCCGACATGGAGGACGTGGCCCGCCGCAACCCGGCCCTCACGCTGGCCAACCTCGAGGCGCTGGCCACGGCCGGCGCCTTTTCCGAATCGTTCTCGCTCAGCCGTCGCCGGGCGTTGTGGGCGGCGGGGGCGGTGAGCCAGTCGCGGCCCGACCGCCTGGCCGGCATCGTCACCGGCAGCGCCGCCCCCGAGCTGCCCGGCCTGACCCCGGTCGAGGAGGAGGCGTTCGACCTGTGGTCAAACGGGGTGTCCGCCGGCTCGCCCACCCGGTTCGTCCGTCAGCGGCTCAACGCCCGGGGGGTGGTCACCGCCCGCGACCTCGAGGACCAGGTCCGTCTCCCCGCCGGAACCCGGGTGCTGGTGGCCGGGATCATCACCCACCGCCAACGCCCGGCCACCGCCGAGGGCACCACGTTCTTCGGCCTGGAGGACGAGACCGGTCTGTTGAACGTGATCGTGTCGCCCGGCTGCTGGGCCGCCTTCCGCCGGGTGGCCCGGGGGGCGGCGGCGCTGGTGGTGCAGGGCCGCTTGGAGCGCAAGGAGACGGTGGTCAACGTCGTGGCCGAGAAGCTGGAGCAGCTCGACCTGCGGGTGTCGCGGCCCGGAGCCTCCGCCTCGGCGGCGCCCCCCGGACCGCCGTCACGCGACTTCCGTTGATGTGCCACGCTCGCCCCATGGCCAGCCCCGACACGGTGCGCCCCTACGTCGAGCAGCTCCTCAAGGAGTTCTGCGAGACCCAGGACCTGGTGGTCGACGGCGACGGCGACGTGCCGATCCGCAAAGGCTCCACCATGTACTGGGTCTCGCTGTTCGAGATCGACGACGAGGCTCAGGTCAGGGTGTGGTCGTTCATGGCCCGCGACGTGCCCGAGACCGATCCCCTCTACCGCCACCTGAACGAGATCAACCGGGGCATCCACTACGGCCGGGTGTTCTACGAGGACGGCGACGTGGTGGTGTCCACCGAGCTGCTGGCCCAGGATCTCGACCCTCGCGAGCTGCAGAACGCCTGCGAGTGCGTCGGCAGCATCTCCGACGCCCACGACGACGACCTGGTGGCCCGCTTCGGGGGCCGGGTCTTCTTCCCTGATCCCTGAGCGGTCCGTCACAGGCTCAGCTCGGGGGGAGGCGGTGCCGACGCCGGCTGGTCGTCGAGGGCGGCGGCGTACTCCTCGGCGGCGTGGGGGATGACCACCCAGCGACCGGCGGGGTCGAGGTGGACCGGGCTCAGCGGCGAGCGCAGACGGTTGAGGAGCACGATGGTGACGACGAACGAGCACGGGGCGATCAGGAGGATGATCCCGAGCCCCGGCAGCTGGAACAGGGTCAGCACGCCGAGGAGCATCACGACCGCGCCCGGGACGGCGATCGTTCGCAGCTTGATGGCGCGGGTGGCCAGCAGCTGCTGGACCTCCTTGGTGAGAGGCAGCGAGCCGGTCGACCGCTTGGTGCAAAGCCGGGCCACCACGTAGGGAACGATGCCGAGGAACAGCAGCCACGTCGGCGTCTCCCGGGCCCTGACGGTCAGCTCGACCCGCTCGTCGGTGGGCTTCCCGCTGAGCACGCACAGCGCCGGCCCGCCGGCGTGCTCGAACTCATCGACGGGCAACCGGGCTCCTCGTGTCATGACCGGCCCACGCTAACGGGAGCGTTCCCGTACACCGTCGGCTCCCGTGACGGAGCCTTCGACCCGCCGGTAGGTTCGGGCCATGTTGCGTCCTGCAAGTTGGACCAGACCAGCGGGTGAGAGTCCCGTCCGGGTAGGCGTCGGAGCGCCCGGTAGCAGGCCCCGGTTCGTGATCGAGAGGTCGCGGGCTGAGCGGGGCGTCAAGAGCCTCTTTGGAGGGAG
>JBBSHM010000002.1:0-66442 GCA_038253125.1 Acidimicrobiales bacterium | reverse complement strand
GTAGATGATCAGGCCGTGCTTGGCGTTCTCCATCCAATGCTGGCCGATGGCACAGCCCGAGTAGGGCGCCAGCCACTTGAACGGGCTCGGGTCCGACGCTGGCGAGTTGACCACCACGGTGTACTCCATGGCGCCGGCCTCTTCGAGTACCCGGACGATCTCGGCCACCGTCGACGCCTTCTGGCCGATGGCGACGTAGATGCAGTTGACCCCCAGGCCCTTCTGGTTGATGATCGTGTCGATCGCCACGGCCGTCTTGCCCGTCTTTCGGTCGCCGATGATCAGCTCGCGCTGGCCGCGGCCGATGGGCGTCATGGCGTCGATGACCTTGATGCCGGTCTGCAGCGGCTGCTTCACCGGCTGGCGGTCGACGATGCCGGGGGCCTGGATCTCGACCCGACGCTGCTGGACGTCGCCTGTGAGGGGGCCCTTGCCGTCGATGGGCACGCCGAGGGGGTTGACGACGCGGCCGAGCAGGCCGTCCCCCACCGGCACCTGGATGATCCGGCCGGTCGACTTGACGGGCTGTCCCTCCTCGATGCCGGCCACCTCGCCGAGGATCACCGCGCCGATCGAGTCCTCGTCCAGGTTGAGGGCGATGCCGATCTTGCCGCCCTCGAACTCGAGCAGCTCGTTCACCGAGGCGCCGGGCAGGCCGCCGACACGGGCGATGCCGTCACCCACCTCGACCACCCGGCCCACCTGGTTGGCGGCCATGGTGGGCGAGAAGCTGGCCAGGCGTTTGCGCAGCGCGGCGGTGATCTCGTCGGGGTTGAGGTCGAAGGTGGTCAACGTGACTCCTGGAGCTGTGTCTTGAGCTGCTCGAGGCGGGTGCGCACCGAGCCGTCTATGACGGTGTCGCCGACCTGGGCGATGAGCCCGCCGCGTATGGACGGGTCGACGGTCACCTTGAGCGAGACGTGGTGGCCGAAGCGCTTGGACAGCGCCGCAGCCAGGCGCTGCTGCTGGTCGGTGTCGAGGGGCGTGGCCGAGGTGACCTCGGCCAGGGTCTCGCTGCGCGACCCGGCTGACAGCTCCAGGAACCGCTCGATGATGGCGCCGATGTCCTTGGCCCGGCCGGCGCCCACGATCATCGAGACGAGGTTGGTGGTGGTGGGGCTGGCCCGCCCGCCCAGCAGGTCCTCGACGATGCCCTGGCGCAGCTCGACGGGCAGCGACTGGTCGGTTAGCGCCTGTCGCAGGGCGTCGTTGGAACGCACCCGGTTGGCCACGGTGAACAGCTCGTCCTCGACCCGGGCCAGGTCCTGCTCGGCCTGGGCCACCTGGAACAGGGCGGCGCCGTAGGAGTCGATCCGGTCCTCAGCCATGCTGGGGCGTCAGCTCCCGACCTTGGAGATGAAGCTGTCGATCAGCCGCTGGTTGGTGTCGCGGTCGAGGTTGCGTTCGACCACCTTCTCGGCCAGCTCGATGGCGATCGAGGCCACTGAGCTCTGCAGCGAGGCGAGGGCGGCGTTGCGGGCCGTCTCGATGTCCTCGGTGGCCTTGGCCTTGAGCCCGGCCACCTCCTTGTTGGCGTTGTCGAGCAGGTCGGCCTTGACCTTCTCGGCCTGCTGGCGGGCCTCGTCGATGATGCGGTTCGACTCGCCCTTGGCGTCGGCCAGCTGCTTGCGGTACTCCTCCAGGATCGATTCGGCGTCGGTCTTGGCCGACTCGGCCTTGTCGAGGTCGGTGCGGATGCGCTCGGTGCGGTCCTCCATCGCCTTTTTTATGGGCGGGTAGCCGAACTTGATGAACAGCACGATGAGCACGGCAAAGGCGAGGATGCTGTAGATCAGCTCGTTCACCTCGGGGACGATCGGGTTCTTGCTGGTGGCGGCCTCACCCGCCGCCGGAGCGGCCTGGGCGAGGAGGAGGTACAGGTTCGGCATGCGCGCTCCCGGGTCAGGCGAACTTGAGGAGGATGAAGACGACGAAGCCGATGAGGGCCAGGGCTTCGGTGAAGGCGATGCCGAGGAACATCGTGGTGCGCACCAGGCCGGCGGCCTCGGGCTGGCGGGCCATGGCCTGCACGGCGTTGCCGACGACGATGCCGATGCCGACGCCCGGGCCGATGGCGGCGAGGCCGTAGGCGAAGCCGGCGCCGAGCGCCGACATCGCCGTCTTGAACTCGGTGGGGTTGGCGGTGATCTCAGCGAGGGTGCTCATTGTCGGGACTTCTCTCCTAGTGCTCGGGGTGCATGGCACCACCGAGGTAGACGGCGGTGAGGATCGTGAAGATGTAGGCCTGCAGGAACACCACGAGCACCTCGAAGACGGTGATGGCGATGAACAGGATGAGCGGCAGGATCGTCATCGGGATGAAGAAGATCTTGGCCGTCTTGGCGAAGAGCAGGCCGTGGCCCATCACGGCGAAGGTCACGAGCAGCAGGTGACCGGCCAGCATGTTGGCGAAGAGCCGCACGGCGAGGGAGAAGGGCCGTACGAGGAAGGTGGAGACGATCTCGATCAGCACCACCAGCGGCAGCAGGAAGGCCGGCACCCCGGGAGGAACGACAGCTTCTTTGATGTAGCGGATGCCGTTCTTCTTGAAGCCCATGAAGAGGAAGGAGAACCACGAGACCACGGCGAGCAGGGCCGGGATGCCCATGCGGGCCGTGGCCGGCATCTGGATGAACGGGATCACCTCGCCGGCGTTGCAGAACAGGACGAAGAAGAACAGGGCGGTGAGGTAGGCGGTCCAGCGCAGGTCCTCCTTCTTGGTGCCCATCGTCTGGGCGATGATCCCGTCCTGGATGAAGTCGACGGAGATCTCGGCCAGGTTCTGGACCCCGGTGGGGACGAGGGCCCGCTTGCGGCCGGCAGCGAAGAACAGTCCCAGCGTGGCGAAGGTGGCCAAAAAGGCGACCAGCCCGATCTTGTTGAAGGCCCAGGTGGACCCGTCGGTGCCGACCAGCGGCTTCCAGCGCAGGATCTCGTCGATGGGCGGGAACACGAGCGCAAGCATCAGTGCGCGCCTTTCACGGTGATCTTCTCGTCGGGCTTCGGGTCGGGGTTCCCGGCGGGCTTCGGGCGGGGCTTCAGGCCGGGGTAGGCGAGCTGGGTGGACACGAACCGGGCTTCCCAGATGAACAGGCCGAGGTGGGCGATCACCAGCGCGGCACCAAGGGGCACGACCTCGACCCACGCCTGGTGCACCACGGACAGCACGGCGACGGTGATTAGGCCGAGGCGCAGGATGTAGCCGCCGAGGGCGGCGGCGTAGAGCAGGCCGAGGCTGACCCGGGCGGCGCCGGACACCATGGCGGCGGCAGCGGCGGCATTGGCCACGGCCAGGCCCACGCCGAAGCCGGAGGACAGGACCCCGCCGACACCCCAGAAGGCACCGAGGCCGACCAGCACCAGCAGCGCCGGCCATCCCCGTCGCAGCATGTCGGCGACGATCATGCGCTCGACCGCAGGCCCCTCGACCGCCGTGGCCGCGGCCGTGCCGGTGGCGATGCTCACGAAGCGGTCCTCTGGGCGCTCACGGGACCGCTCACCTCGGCGCTCACCGGGGCGTTGCCCGAGGCTCGGCGCCACGGGCCCGCCTCTTCGAGCTCGCTCATCGTGCAGCTGTAGCCGTAGTAGAGCTTGGCGAAGGTACCGATGAGCCCGAGCACGCCGAAGATGGCGGCGAAGACGGGGCTGGTGTGCAGGACCAGGTCGACCAGCCAGCCGAACCCGGCGAAGATCACCGGGACGACGGCGATCTCAAACGCGTTGTTCAGGGAGGCGCCGAAGCCCTTGTTCAGCTGCCGACGCTGCTCCTGCTCACGGTCGTCGACCATGGCCACGGCCATCCTCCTCACCAGGTTTGGCTCCCTCGCTTGTGAATTGCTGCGCAATCTACGACCCAGGTTTCGGGGCCCGCAAATCCCGGGACAACCTAGCCGAAACCTCTCGCCGCCCGTGCCGGCTGGGGGCGCGGTGGCGGGCTCAGGCCTGCTCGTGCACCTCGACGGGACCGGCGGGAGCGGTGGTGACCGGCGCCGCGGGCGCCAGCCTCCGCCCGGCCCGGACCTCGGGGTGCAGCACGGTGTAGAGCACCACGCCGAGGGCCAGCACCCCGGGCAGCACCAGCCCGTTGGCGCCTCTGGCGTAGGTAGGCACGAGCGCCAGGGTGGCCAGCACGGCCGTCCACGCCCACAGGATCAGCACAGCCCGCCGGTGCCCGTGGCCGAGCCGCACCAGGCGGTGGTGGAGGTGCTCCCTGTCGGCCACGGCGATGCCCCGCCGCTGCACCACCCGCCGCACAAAGGCGAAGGCGGTGTCCAGCAGCGGTACGCCGAGTATCACGAACGGGATGAAGACAGGAGCGAAGAAGAAGAAGGTCTGGCCGCTGAACTCGTCGTTGGTGCGGCCCCCGACCACCAGGGTCGAGGTGGCCAGCAGCAGCCCCAGGAACAGGGCGCCGGCATCGCCCATGAAGACCCTGGCCGGGTGGAAGTTGTGGGGCAGGAAGCCCAGGCACACGCCCACCACGACCACGGCCAGGAGCGGGCCGATCGTGTCGCCGGTCAGCAGGCCGGCGTCGACCTGGCGGCTGGCGTACAGGAAGAAGGCGAGCCCGGCGATGAGGGCCACGCCGGCGGCCAGGCCGTCGAGCCCGTCGATCAGGTTGACGGCCTCGGTCACCAGCACCACCCACACCACGGTGATGAGGAAGCCGGTGCTCTGGTCGAGCACGACGGTGTCCCAGAAGGGCACGCGGAAGTACAGCATCTGCACGCCCTGGCTGGCCATGACCGACGCGCCGAGCACCGTGCCCGCCAGCTTCGCTGGCGGCGAGACCTCGCGGATGTCGTCCAGCAGGCCGACGCCGAACAGGATGGTGGCGCCGAGGATGACGCCCAGCGGTTCGGTGCTGCCGTCGAAGATGTCGTGGAGCCGGGGCAGCCGCCAGGCCACGGCCATGGCCACCAGGAAGGCGAGCCACATGGCGAACCCGCCACCGGTGGGCGTGGTGCGGGTGTGGATGCGGCGGTCGTCGGGCTCGACGCGCAGGAATGCCCGACGGCAGGCGTACGCCCGCCAGCCGAACGTGGTGACCCAGGTGGTGACGAGCGCCGCCAGGAAGACCGGGCCGTAGGTCCCGAGCACCTGGGGCGGCTACCCCAGCGGCTCGGGGTAGGGGGTGAACTTGGAGCAGAGCGTGGCGACCTCGTGCCGGGTGGCGGCGACCTCGTCCTCGTCGTGGCGTCGGCGGAGGGCCCGCCCGAGGAGGCGGGCCACCTCGGCCATCTCGGGCTCGGCCATGCCGGCGGTGGTCTGGGCCGCGGTGCCGAGGCGAAGGCCGCTCGTGACAAAGGCCGACCGGGGGTCGTTCGGGATCGTGTTCTTGTTGCAGGTGATCCCGGCCCGGTCCAGCACCTCCTGGGCCACCTTGCCCGTCAGGTCGGCGTCGAAGGGCTGCAGGTCGACCAGCACCAGGTGGTTGTCGGTGCCCCCTGAGACGAGGCGGAAGCCCTCGCCGGCCAGCGCCTCGGCCAGGGCCTGGGCGTTGGCCACCACCTGGGCGGCGTAGGCGGCGAAGGTGGGCTGCATGGCCTCGCCGAAGGCGACGGCCTTGGCCGCCACCACGTGGTCGAGCGGGCCGCCCTGGCTGCCCGGGAAGATCCCCTTGTCGATGGCCCCGGCCAGCGCGGCCTTCGACAGGATGCAGCCGCCCCGCGGGCCCCGCAGCGTCTTGTGGGTGGTGAAGGTGACGATGTCAGCCAGGGGCACCGGGCTCGGGTGGGCCCCGCCGGCCACCAGCCCGGCGATGTGGGCGGCGTCGAACATCAGCAGCGCCCCGACCTCGTCGGCGATCTGGCGGAACGGCTCGGTGTCGATGGTGCGGGGGTAGGCGGTGGCGCCGGCCACGATCAGCTTGGGCCGGTGCTGGAGGGCCAGGTCGCGCACCTGGTCGAGGTCGATGCGCTCGTCTGACGGCGTCACTCCGTAGGACACGAAGTTGTAGAAGCGGCCCGACAGGCTGACCGGCAGGCCGTGGGTGATGTGGCCGCCCTGGTCGAGGCGCAGGCCGAGGGCGGTGTCGCCCGGGTCGAGGACGGCCAGGTAGGCAGCGGTGTTGGCGTTGGCGCCCGAGTGGGGCTGGACGTTGGCGTGCTCGGCCCCGAACAGCCGCTTGACCCGGTCGATGGCGATCGTCTCGACCCGGTCCACCTGTTGGTTGCCGCCGTAGTAGCGCTTGCCCGGGTAGCCCTCGGAGTACTTGTTGGTAAGGACGGATCCGGTGGCTGCCATGACCGCCGGCGAGGTGAAGTTCTCCGAGGCGATCAGCTGAAGCGTGGTGTTCTGCCGCTCGAGCTCGGCGTCGATGATCTCGAACACCTCAGGATCAGCGGCGGTGGAGGGGTGCGCCATCAGGCGTCGAGCCTACCGGCGGAAATGTTGGCACGGTCAGCCGGTGGCCGTCGTCCTGCGACCGGACGCGATCCGAGCCCGTCGAACCGAACGGGCCTTCGCGGCGGCGGCGGCGCTGCATGCCCGCCTGGAGGCCGGGCGCCACGCAGACCTCTCGCTCATGGTCGGTCTGAGCAACGAGCCTGCCGAGGAGCTTGTGGCCTATGTGCGGGCCGAACGAGACGGAGGCCCCGGCTGAGGACATGGACGCCTTCGACGCCGACGTCCTGATCTTCGCGGCGGCACCTGGCCACCCGCTAGGGCGACGGGTGTTGGCCCTGTTTCCGATGGAACCCGTCGCCCAACCCCGTCCACCGGCTGGCATCGGCTCGGTGCTGCTGCTCCCGGAGGTGCTCTCCAAGCCGATCCGTGAAGGATCCGGCGCCGACCGCTTCCTCACCAACAACCGGCGCGACTTCCCCCGCACCATCGCCGAGATCGTCACCTACCCAGCCGACCTGCCGGACCCCGAACCCCTGACGCCGAGCCTGCTAGCGCTAGCGGAGTCGAGGCGGATGCGGCCCTGGCTCAGCCGGTCCTGGCCACAAGGGCGCGGGGGCGGCCGGTGAGGTCGGGGCGGACGGCCGCCCGGTCGAAGCCGGCGGTGAGGGCGAGCGCCACCGCGGCGTCGGCCTGGGCGGGGGCGAGCTCGACCACGACTGCGCCGGGGCGGCCGAGCCAGCGCAGGGCGCCGTCGACCACCGCCTCTATGGCCTCCAGCCCGGTGGGGCCGGCGATCAGGGCGGCGGTCGGCTCCCACTCCGCCACCGCCGGGTCGAGGTCGCCGAGCTCGGCCTCGGCCAGGTAGGGCGGGTTCGAGACGACGAGATCGATTCGCCCGGCCAGCTCGGGGGGCAGGGCGTCGTACCAGCTGCCGGCGGCCAGCCGGATCCGGGTGGCCGCCATCCCCCCGGTGCCGGCGACGTTGGCCCGGGCCACGGCCAGCGCGCCCTCGGAGGCGTCGGTGGCCCACACCTCGGCGCCGGCCACCTCGACGGCTACCGACAGGGCGATGGCGCCCGACCCGGTGCCGAGGTCGACGACGCAGGGCGACCGGCCGGTGGCCAGGCGCAGGCGGGTCAGCTCGGCGAGGGCGTGCTCGACCACTTGCTCGGTCTCGGGGCGGGGGATCAGCACCCGCCGGTCGATCGACAGGTCGAGGCGGCGGAAGCCCCAGCGGCCCAGCACGTACTGCAGGGGCTCGCCGGCAGCCCGCCGGCCCACCATCTGCTCGACGTAGGCCAGGCAGCGGTCGGGCGCCCGGTCGTCGAGGTCGGCCAGCCACGGCGCGCCGGTGCGGCCGGCGGCCTGCTGTACCAGCCACCGGGCCTCCTGCTCGTCGCCGAGGCGGGCGCGGGCCTGGCGCTCGAGCTCGCGCCAGGTGGCCACCGCCGGACTGGCCTCAGGCCCCGGCGGCACCGAGGAGCCGGGCCCGCTCGTCGGCCGCCAGGGCATCGCTGATCTCGTCCAGGTCGCCCTCCAGCACCTTGCTCAGGGTGTATGTGGTGAGCCCGATGCGGTGATCGGTGACCCGGTTCTCCTTGTAGTTGTAGGTGCGGATCTTCTCGCCCCGGCCGCCGCCGCCCACCTGTGACCGGCGGGTGGCCGACGACTCGGCGGACTGCTCGTCCTGCTGCAGCTTCAGCAGCCGGCTGCGCAGGACCAGCAGCCCCTTGGCCTTGTTCTGGAGCTGGCTCTTCTGGTCCTGCATGGACACCACCAGCCCGGTCGGCAGGTGGGTGATGCGCACGGCCGAGTCGGTGGTGTTGACGCTCTGGCCGCCGGGCCCCGACGACCGGTACACGTCGAACTTGAGGTCCTTGTCCTCCAGGTGCACGTCCACCTCCTCGGCCTCGGGCAGGGCGGTGACGGTGGCCGAGCTGGTGTGTATGCGGCCCTGGCTCTCGGTGACGGGCACCCTCTGCACCCGGTGCGGGCCGGCCTCGTGCTTCATGCGGGCCCAGGCGCCGTCACCGGCCAGCTTGAAGGTGACCTCGCCTACGCCGCCCATGTCTGACTCCGACAGCGACAGCACCTCCTGCTTCCACCCCCGACGCTCGGCGAAGCGGCTGTACATCCCGTAGAGGTCACGGGCCCACAGGTTCGCCTCCTCGCCGCCCTCGGCGCCCCGGATCTCGATCAGGACGTTGCGGTCCTCGTTCGGGTCCCGGGGCAGCAGCAGGATGTTCATCTGCTCCTCCAGCTCGGCGATCAGCTCCTCCGAGCCGGCCAGCTCGGCCTGGACCGAGGCGCGGTCATCGCCCTCGGCGCCCACCAGCAGGTCGTGGGCGGCGGCCCGGTCCTGCCGGGCGGCGAGGAGGCGGCGGGCCGCCTCGACCACCGGCTCCAGCTGCTTCACCCGCCGGCCCACCCGCTGCAGCTCCCGCTGGTCCGACAGCACCGCCGGGTCGCCCATGCGGTCCAACGTCTGCTCGTAGTCGTCCACCAGCGCCGCCAGCGCGTCGTCCATCACCGGTGTGCATCCTCCCACGGGGGCGTCACGGCGATGACCTGGGCCGGCACCGGCAGGAACGACGTCATGTCCCTCTGGATGGGTTGATCGCAGCCGTGGGGGACGACCAGCACGACGCGCTCAGCGGAGGGGGCGGCGAAGGCTCGCATCCACGCCGCGGTGGGCACCAGGTCGAGGTCCACGCCGGCCGAGCACACCACCAGCACCCGGCCGCCATCGGCGGTGGCGGCCGCCGGGCGCGCCCGGCGCAGGTCGACGGGAGGAGCGGGATCGGCCACGGCCACAAGCGGCCCGTCGACCTGCGAGGAGGCGAGCGGCGAAGGGTCGGCCACCAGGGCGTGGCGCAGCCACCGCTCACGCTGCAGGAGGTTGGGCGGCCCGGGCTGGGCGCCGGCCTGCCGTTCCTGGCGGAGCACCTCGGCGGCCCGCACCAGCGCCTCCCTGGTGGGCTCGCCGGCGTACAGCTCGTTGGTGGCGTCACGGTCGTGCTTGCCGGCGCCGACGAGGAGTGAGCCGTCGGGCGCCACCCGGGCCACCTCCAGCCCGAGCACCTCGAAGGCCAGGCCGCCGTTCGGGTAGGCGACCACGTCGACCCGGGCGGCGGCGGCGTCGTTGAGGCGCAGGGCGGCCGACGCGGAGGGGGCGGTGGGCTGGCCCGTGGGCAGCTCGGCCGGGGCCACGGCCTCGACCGCAGAGCGGGTCAGCGCCAGGACGGTCACGGGTCGCAACGGACCGCAAGTGCCGCAGCGGGGGCCGGCCAGAGCCGCCGCCTTGGCCGCCACCAGGGCGGCGGCGCCCAGCTGTGGACGGCCGTCGGGACCGGTGTCGATCACACAGGTGATCGACGTGGCGCCGTGGCGCAGCGACCAGGCCAGCGCCGCCCCCAGCGCCCGCTCGGGTTCGCGTTGGACCAGCACCCACGCCCCGCCGCCCTCGGCCATCGTGGCCGCCCCACCCAGCAGCGGCTGGGGCTCGCCCACCGGCACGGCTCCCTGGGAGCGGGCCACGCCGACCGCCTTGGCCTCCATCAGGCTCACGACAACCCCGCTTCTGTCGGGAGTAGCTGTCGCCCGGCGCACCACTTCTCCCGACAGAACGAGGGGTGGGCGGTGGCGGCGGGGGACGTCACGCGGTGCCGGGGAAGGCGACGGCGGCCAGGCGGCCCAGCAGGTCGTCCAGCTCGTCCGCGCAGGCCCGGTAGCGGTCCGCGCTCTGACCGATCGGGTCGTCCACCTCGTCGGCCGCCGTCGAGCCCAGCAGGTCGGCGGTCGTCCGGCCGGCGACGGCCTCGGTCAGCCAGGCTTCCAGCGGCTGGGCAGCGTTCCGGGAGCCGACCTGCTCGCCCCGGCGGACGAGGCCCTTCAAGGTGAACGTGCGGTTCCGGGCCTCCGGTCGCAGCAGCACGGCGTCACGGGCGTGCTCGCGGGCCATGGCCACGATCAGGTCACTGCCGGCCACCAGCTCGGCCGTCGCCGTCTGGCTGACGTGCTTGGACAGATCCAGGCCCCGTTCGGCCAGCACCTCCACGGCGGTGGCGCTGGCAGCGACCCCGCCCGGGAGGCGGCCGGCCGACCGCACCTCGAGCGCCGGGCGGTGGGCGCGCAGGATCACCTCGCCCATCGGTGAGCGGCACTGGTTGGCGGTGCAGAGGAGCAGGATGCGAGCCATCGGGCGGCAGCCGTCCCGGGCCGCCTTCCCCGAGGGGTGGCTCAGCGGCTCGAGGCGGCGAGGGTGGCGCTACTTCTTGCGGCGGCCGTAGCGGCGCTCGAACCGCTCGACGCGACCACCGGTGTCCACCAGCTTCTGCTTGCCGGTGTAGAAGGGGTGGCACTCGTTGCACAGCTCGATGCGCATCTCGGGCTTGGTGGACCGGGTCGTGAAGACGTTCCCGCAGGAGCACACGACGCGAGCCGATTCGTAGTTGGGGTGGATGTCAGTCTTCATAGGGGCCTTTCAACGGTAGGGCCACGGCGTCTGTTCCCGCCAGCTCAGGACGGGGTGCGGGCCAGATCGGCCAGGAAGTCGGCGTTCGTGCGCGAGTGCTTCAGCCGGTCGAGGAGCAGCTCGTAGCCCTTGTGTCCCGAGCTCTCCTGGCCGAGGGCGACCAGCACCCGCCGGAGCTGCCACACCAGGTGCAGCTCGTCCTTGGTGAGCAGCAGCTCCTCATGGCGGGTGGACGATCCGGTGACATCGATCGCCGGGTACATGCGCCGCTCGGCCAGCCGCCGGTCCAGGCGCAGCTCCATGTTGCCGGTGCCCTTGAACTCCTCGAAGATGACCGTGTCCATGGCCGAGCCGGTCTCGACCAGGGCCGTGGCCAGGATGGTGAGCGAGCCGCCCTCCTCGACGTTGCGGGCGGCGCCGAAGAAGCGCTTGGGCGGGTACAGGGCCGCCGAATCCAGGCCGCCCGACATGATCCGGCCCGAGGCCGGCGCCGCCAGGTTGTAGGCCCGGGACAGCCGGGTGATGCCGTCCAGGATAATGACGACATCGCGTCCCAGCTCGACCCGCCGCTTGGCCACCTGGATGACCAGCTCGGCCACCTGGGCGTGCTCCTCGGCTGGCCGGTCGAAGGTGGAGCCGATCACCTCGCCCTTCACGCTGCGGCGCATGTCGGTCACCTCCTCGGGCCGCTCGTCGACTAGCAGCACGATCAGGTCGACCTCGGGGTGGTTGGCGGCGATTGCCGTGGCGATATGCTTCATCACGGTGGTCTTGCCGGCCTTGGGGGGTGAGACGATCATCCCGCGCTGGCCCTTGCCGATGGGCGACAGCAGGTCGATGATCCGACCGGTGGTGTTGGCGGGATCGGCCGGGTCGCTCATCTCCAGCTTCAGCTGCTCATCGGGGAACAGCGGTGTGAGGTCCTCGAAGCGGGGGCGGCGGCGGGCCTGGTCGGCGTTCAGCTCGCCGACGGCGTCGATGCGCAGAAGGGCGCCGAACCGCTCCTGGGTGGTGGCGGGGCGGCTGGCCCCGACGATGCGGTCCCCGGCCCGCAGGGCGAACCTGCGCACCTGGCTGATGGAGACGTAGACGTCTTCGGCGCCGGGCAGGTAGCCGCCGGTGCGCAGGAAGCCGAAGCCCTCGGGCCGCAGGTCGAGTAGGCCGTCGCACGGCACGGGCTCCCCCGAGAACGCCTGATCGGCCTGTTGGGCCTGCTGGTCGTATCCCGGACCCAGACGATCACGACCACGCCGGCGTCGGTTGCGGCGCACCTCACCCTCGGGCCCGCCGCCCGGCCCGGCCTCGCCCTGCGGACCTGGCTGGCTCTCCTGGTTGCGCTGACCCTGCTGACCCTGCTGACCCTGCTGACGGTGCTGTTCCTGCTGGGCCTGAGCCGGCGGCGAAGCGTGGTTCCCCGGGCCCGGAGGCCCCGGCGGCTGTTGCGGCACACGGGGCTGGTAGGGCCTGGGTTCGGCTGACGTCCTAGTCGATGGTTGGCTGGAGGCGGGCTGAGCCTGACCAGGCTGGATCTGACCGGGCTGAGCCGGGCTGGGCTGAGCGTCGCCCGGCTTGGCCTGAGCCGGCTGCGCCTGGCCAGGCTGCACCTCGTCGGGCTGCACCTCGTCGGGCTGCGCCTCCGAAGCCGCCGGCGCCTGCTCGGCGGCGCGCTCTGACCCGTGTGGCCCGGCGCCATCGACGGGCATCGGGAGCGACGCAGGGGATCCTTCGGCCTCTTCGTCTCGACCCCGGGGCGGCTCTGCGGTGTCACCGGCCGCGGGTTCGGGCAACGCCCCCGTTGCTCGTTTGCGGGGTGAGCGCCGCGGCTTGGTGTCCGAGGCGCTGACGGCAGACGGGTCGGCGTCGACGCCGGTAGCCCGCAGGATGACGTCGACGAGGTCGCTCTTCTTCGCCCGGGCCCCGGCCTTCTGGCCCAGGGCTACGGCGATGGCCAGGAGCTCGTCTCGCTCCTTGCCCTCGAGGACCGAGCGTTCGAGCTGCGGCGCTCCGCTCATCGTCACCTTCCTTGCACGTCGGCTGATCGGTTTGTTCGGCTGATCTGTTGGCGGGGGCTCAGGGGCCGCCCGGGCGGACGGCGGCAGGCCGGTGCTCATCGCTGCACAAGCGGAGATGGGGCTTGGTCGACGACAGGCGGGCCGGACCCGTTGCCGAGGCCAGCCCGCACCGGAGGAACCGAGCCGAACCGTAGTGCCTCACCCCGAGCAACGACAACGGAAGGTGGCGGCTACAACCCCAGCTGTTCGACGATGGCGCCGTAGTCGGCGGCGATGGACGCCGGCGGGCTGATCTGGCCGACGGCTGTGTCCGGGTCCTTCAGGCCGTTGCCGGTTAGCACGCACACCACGCTGGCGCCGGGCTCCACACCCACCTTCAGCAGCCCGGCCACCGAGGCGGCCGAGGCCGGTTCGCAGTAGACGCTCTCCTCGGCGGCGAGGAAGCGGTAGGCGGCCAGGATCTCCTCGTCGGTCACCGCGGTGATCGAACCGCCCGACTCACTCGCCGCTGCCGTCGCCCCGTACCAGCTGGCCGGGTTGCCGATCCGTATGGCCGTCGCCACAGTCTCCGGCTCCTCTATCGGGTGACCAGCGACGATCGGAGCCGCCCCGGCCGCCTGGAAGCCGAGCATCCGGGGCAGCCTGGTGGCCAGGCCCGCCGCCCGGTACTCGAGGTAGCCCCTCCAGTAGGCGGTGATGTTGCCGGCGTTGCCAACCGGGATGCAGTGGACGTCAGGGGCGTCGCCCAGCACATCGACGATCTCAAAGGCGCCCGTCTTCTGGCCTTCGATGCGGAAGGCGTTCACCGAGTTAACGATGGTGAGGGGGGCGTGCTCGCCCAGCTCGCGCACGATGGCCAGCGCCCGGTCGAAGTTGCCACGGATCTGAAGGACCCGGGCACCGTGGACGAGGGCCTGGGTCAGCTTGCCGAGGGCGATGTAGCCGTCGGGGATGAGCACGGCGCAGGTCAGCCCGGCCCGGGCGGCGTAGGCGGCGGCCGACGCACTGGTGTTTCCGGTGCTGGCGCAGACCACCGCCTTGGCGCCGTCCTCGGCCGCCTTGGTGATCGCCAGGGTCATGCCCCGGTCCTTGAACGAACCGGTCGGGTTGGCGCCCTCGTACTTGAGCCAGACGTCGGCCCCCACGCGCTCGGACAGGCGGTCGGCGTGCAACAGCGGAGTGGCGCCCTCCAGTAGGGTGATCACCGGGGTCGTCGGGGTGACCGGAAGGAACTCGCGGTACTCCTCGATGAGGCCCCGCCAGCCCGGCGCCGCCACGATCAGGCCACCACGCGGATCAGCCCGCCGATGGCGTCGACGACATCGAGCTCACGCAGCTCGGCCAGGGTGGCCTGCACGTCGCGCTCGGTGGCGGTGTGGGTGATGAAGTCGATGCGGGCGTCGCCCCCCGGCGCACCCTCCTGCTCCATCGAGCGGATGCTGACCCGGTGGGCACCGAAGACGCCGGCAACGGTGGAGAGCACACCAGGCTGGTCACGCACCAGCAGGCTGACGTAGTACGGCGACGCCATCTCCTCGAAGGGGCGGATCCGAGCCCGGTCGGGCTGGGGCAGGCGACCGGGGGCTCCGCCCCGCAGGGAGTGGGCAGCGTCGAGGAGGTCACCCAGCACGGCACTGGCTGTCGGCTTGCCACCTGCGCCTCGCCCGAAGAACATCAGCTCGCCGACGGCCTCGCCCTCGACGAACACGGCGTTGAAGCTGTCACGCACGCTGGCGAGCGGGTGGCCCACCGGCACCAGCGAAGGGTGGACCCGGGCCGACACCGACCCGTCCTCGTGGCGCTCGGCGACGGCCAGCAGCTTGATGACGAAGCCCATCCGGCGGGCAAAGGCGAAGTCGGCCGAGGTGAGGCTGCTGATGCCCTCACGGGCCACGTCTCCGGCAACGACCTTGTGGCCAAAGGCGATGGTGGCGATGATCGCCGCCTTGGCCGAGGCGTCGAACCCCTCCACGTCCGCTGTCGGATCCCGCTCGGCGAAACCTAACGACTGGGCCTCGGACAACGCCTCGGCGTAGCCCTCGCCCGCTTCCATCTTGGTGAGGATGTAGTTGGTGGTGCCGTTCACGATCCCCATTACCCGTGTCAGCCGCTCACCGGCCAGGGACTCACGCAGCGGCCGGACGATGGGGATCCCACCAGCCACCGCCGCCTCGAACAGCAGGTCGACCCCGGCGGCGGCGGCGGCCTGGAAAAGCTCCTCACCGAGGTCGGCGACCAGCTCCTTGTTGGCGGTGACCACCGGCTTGCCGGCCTTCAGGGCGTCGAGGATCAGCGAGCGCGCCGGCTCGATGCCCCCGATGAGCTCGACGACCACATCGACGTCGTCGGCCACCACCACCGCGGCGGCGTCGTTAGTGAGCAGGTGCTCCGGGACATCCGGGCCGTGGTTCTTGGCGGTGTTGCGCACGGCGACCCACGTCAGCTCCAGGCTGAGCCCGGTGCGGGCGAAGAGGCCGCCTCCCTGCTCGGCCAGGAGGGCGGCCAAGGCGGCACCGACGTTGCCGCAGCCGAGCAGCCCCACCCGCACCGGCGCGCTGAGGGGGGCATCGGTGGTCACGGCATCCGAGGGTAGTGAGCATCACCGGTTAGCCGAGGTCCTGGGCCAGGAGGTCGTCGAGGGTCTCTCGGCGGACGACCAAGCGGGCGGAGCCGTCGCCGACGAAGACCACAGGGGGACGGGGGACCTTGTTGTAGGTGCTGGCCATCGAGTGGCCGTAGGCGCCGGTGACCGGCGTGGCCAGCACGTCGCCTACGGCGAGATCATCAGGTACGAAGCCGTTGGCCACCAGCACGTCGCCTGACTCGCAGTGCTTGCCGACTATCCGCACGCCCAGGGGGCGGTCGGCTCCGGTGGCGCGGGGCAGGAACGGTTCATAGCCGCTGCCGTACAGGACGGGGCGGGGGTTGTCGCTCATGCCGCCGTCCACCGCCACGTAGGTGCGGATGCCGGACAGGGCCTTGATGGTTCCCACCGTGTAGAGGGTGACGGCGGCGGCGGCCACCAGGGAGCGGCCGGGCTCGGCGGTCACCCGCACCGCAGGGTCGAGACCGCCGGCCACCAGGGCGGCGCGGGTGACCTTGGCCCACGAGGCGATGCTCGGGGCCTCCTCGCCCCCCACGTACGGGACACCGAGGCCGCCGCCCACCACTAGCTCTGGCAGGCCCAGTCGGGCCGCCATGCCGGCCAGCACCTCGGCCGCCTGCTCGAAGGAGCCAAGGCTGAAGACGTTCGACCCGATGTGGGCGTGGAGGCCCACCAGCTCGACGATCCCGGCCTGCTCGAGGCGACGCAGGCGACCCACCGCCTCGGCCGCCAGCCCGGTCGCCACGGTGAAGCCGAACTTCGAGTCGTCCTGGCCGGTGCGCACGAACTCATGGGTGTGGGCCTCGATGCCAGGCGTGATGCGCACCAGCACACGGGGCTTGGCGCCGGCGGCGGGTGCCAGGCGCTGGATGCGGTCGATCTCGTCGAAGGAGTCGACCACGATCCGCCCCACGCCCAGCGACAGCGCCGCCGCCAGCTCGGCCTCGGACTTGTTGTTGCCGTGTAGCACCAAGCGCTCGGGCACCACGCCGGCGGCCAATGCGACGTGCAGCTCGCCGCCGGTCGACACGTCGAGGTGCATCGCCTCGTCGACCGCCAGGCGGGCCATGGCCACGCAGAGGAACGCCTTCGTGGCATAGGCGACACCGTCACCCCACGCGCCCACCGCCTCCCGGCAGCGGGCCCTCAGCTGGGCCTCGTCGTAGACGAACAGAGGGGTGCCGAACCGGGAGGCCAGGTCGAGCAGGTCGCACCCTCCGATCGAGCACCGTCCGTCGACGCCCACCGTCGCGGTGTCCGGCAGGAGGTGGCGGGGAAGGGGCCCGGCCATCAGATCAGGGCCGCGACACGTTCGAGCAGCTCGAGCGGGTCGAAGGGCTTGGTCATGTAGGCGTCCGCCACTTCCAGGCCCGCGTCAACGTCGGCGCTCTGCGCCTTGGCCGAGAGCAGGATCACGGGTATCGCGGCCAGGGCCGGATCGGCCTTGAGCGCGGAGGCCAGTGCCAGCCCGTCGAGCCTCGGCATCATCACGTCGGAGACCACGATGTCAGGGCGGCTGGAGCGGACGGCGGCCAGCGCCTCCTCACCGTCAGCGGCGGTCGCCACCTCGTAGCCCTCCATCTCGAAGTTGACCCGCAGGAGCCGCACGATCACCGGGTCGTCATCGACGACCAGCACCTTTGTCACCGCTCCATGTTCACATGCGGAGCCCACACAGCGAAGCTCACATCCGGGCGGGGGCATGTATCCCGAGAAGACCGAGTCCGAGGGTGAGGGCGTCGGCCGTCAGCCGGCACAGCGTCAGGCGACTGGCCCGGCTGGCTTCGTCGGGGGCCTTCAGCACCGGGCAGGCGTCATAGAACGAGGTGAAGGCCTGGGCCAGGTCGAACAGGTGACCGCACAGCTTGTGGGGCGCCAGATCGGCGGCGGCAGCCTGGACGGCGGCGTCAAGCCGGAGCAGCGCCAGGGCCAGTGCCCGCTCGGACGGCTCGGCCACCACGACGGGCAGAGCGGGCGAGGCGCCCTCAATCTCGCCCCGGCGCAGGATCGAACAGCAGCGGGCCACGGCGTACTGGAGGTAGGCGCCGGTGTTGCCGTCGGTGGCCAGCATGCGGTCGTAGTCGAAGCTGTAGTCGCGGGTGCGGTCGTTGGCGAGGTCGGCGTACTTCACGCCGCCGATGCCGACGGCCTCGGCCACCACGGCCTGCTCCTGCGGCGACAGCTCGCTGCGCTCGGCCACGATGGCCGACGCCCGCTCGACCGCCTCGTCCAGGAGGTCGATCAGCTTGGCGCTGCCGCCACTGCGGGTCTTCAGCATCCGGCCATCCGCGCCCAGGACCGACCCGAAGGCGACGTGTACGGCCCGCCGACCGGTGGTCCCTCCGAGCCAGCCGGCCACCACGGCACCGGCGAACGCCAGAGCCAGGTGCTGAGCCTGAGGCGAGCCGACGACATAGATGACCTGAGTGGCCCTGAGGTCGGTGGTCCGGTAGCGCAGGGCGGCCAGGTCGGTGGCGTCGTAGCCGAACCCGCCGTCGGACTTCTTGACCATGAGCGGCATCGGGCCGCCGTCGCGCCCGGTGAAGCCGGGAGGGAACACGCACAGGGCGCCTTCGGAGACGACGGCGATCCCCCGCTCCTGGAGCTCGTCACAGGTTGGCCCCAGGAGGTCGTTGTAGAACGATTCGCCGGCCAGGTCTTCGTCGGTTAGCAGCACCCGCAGACGGCGGTAGACCAGGTTGAAGTACCGCTTCGACTCCTCGACCAGCAGGTGCCACAGCCGGAGGGTCTCGCTGTCGCCGGCCTGCAGCTGAACCACCCGGCGGCGGGCCCGGTCGGCGAAGCCGGGGTCGGCGTCGAACTTCTTCCGGGCCTCCTGGTAGAAGGCGGTGAGGTCGCCCACCGACAGCTCGTCGGCCGCCTCCTCCTCACCCAGGTCGAGGAGGTGCTCGATCAGCATGCCGAACGGGGTGCCCCAGTCGCCGACGTGGTTCTGGCGCACCACGTCGTGGCCCAAGAAAGCGAGGATGCGGACCAGGGCGTCGCCGATGATCGTCGACCGGAGGTGGCCGACGTGCATCTCCTTGGCCACGTTCGGGGCGGAATAGTCGACCACCACCCGGTCGGGCCGCTCGGCGCCGGTGACCCCGAGGCGGGCGTCGGCGACCAGCTCGCCGAGCCGGTCGGACAGCGACGCCGCAGTGAGGCGAAGGTTCACGAACCCCGGACCGGCGACCTCAGGTGGCTCCACCCCGGCGGCGGCGGCGTCAAGCAGGTCGGCCACCCCCTGGGCGACAACGCGGGGGGCCAGGCCCACCCGCTTGGCCAGGGCCATGGCGCCGTTGGCCTGGTAGTCCCCGAAGCGGGGATCGGCCGAGGGCCGCACGACCGGATCGGCGTCCGCGGCCTCGGGAAACGCGGCGGCGATGGCCCGCCGCAGGGCGACGTCGAGAGCGAGGGCAGGATCGGCCATCCTCCAGGGTTACCCGTCCCCGGGCTCGCAGCGCCAGGCACTATCGTCCCGGCCTGGTCCCGCCCTCGTAGCTCAGGGGATAGAGCATCGCCCTCCGGAGGCGTGTGCGCAGGTTCGAATCCTGCCGAGGGCACCACAGCATGCGGGGATCTCCTCCGGTTCGCCCAGTGGCCGTTCGGCAACCTCACCGACGCGAGCCGGCCGGCCTGCTCAGCGTTGATGGGCCTCGCACCACCAGGTGGTCCGGCCCCCGACGGTGTCCCGGCGGAGGGGACGGCCGTCACGGGGGCACAGACCGCCCGGGACGCGGTGCGGCGTGAGGTCGCCGAGGTGAGAGCCGCCGCGATCGATGAGCAGCTCGACGGTTCGGAGCAGGTTGCGGTGCAGGCGCCGTACCTCGGCCAATGTCAGCGAGACCCCCGGCCGCAGCGGTGACAGGCCGGCCCGCCACAGCACCTCGTCGGCCATGAGGTTCCCGACGCCGGCGAGCCGGGCCTGGTCGAGCAGCCGGGCCTTGAGCGGCGCCCCCGATCCGCAGAGCGCAGCGGCGAGCTGGACACCGGTGACGGTGCGGGCGTCCGGCCCGAGCGCCTCCTCCCGCGGGTCGAGGGTGACGCCGCCGAGGCGCCTCGGATCGTTGACCCGCAGGGCGCCGGGTCCGGAGGCAAGCTGCAGCGAGAAGCGGTCCCACACGGGGTCGTCGCGGATGCTCGAGTAGCGGAGCCGATCGACGCCGGGGGTGCCGTCGACGACCAGCCGGCCGCTCATCCCGAAGCGCAGTCCCAGGGTGCGGCCCTCATCGGTGTCGAGCAGGAGCAGCTTGCCGCGGCGCCGTGCCGCCACCAGAGTCCGCCCGAGAAGTGCCTCCTCGACATCCGCAGCACCGATGCCGCCCTTCAGGAACCAGGGGTCGGGCGCCTCCACTGCGATGATCCGACGACCCAGCGCGTCCAGCTCGGCCAGCCGCCGGTATGCCTCGACCTCCGCCAGCTCGGGCACGGCTCTGGACCCTACGGTCGCGTTCGCCTGTGCCGTTCCCCGTGGGTGGTCACCAGCAACGGCTCGCTGCAGATCACCGGTTGAACGCCGGCGCCCGGCGGCCGCGCCACGGGCCGATAGTTTCAGGGGCGTGCCGCCGGCCGTTCGCCAGAAGTTCCAGTGGAAAGAGCTGTTCGACGAGGTGGTCACCTCCGGGCTGTGCACCGGGTGCGCCGGATGTGTCATCGCCTGCCCCCACGACGTGCTCGGCTACGACGACACCAACGGGGTGTACAAGCCGCTGAACATCGAGGAGGAGCTCGGCCCGTCCGACTGCACCCACGGCCAGAAGGGCTGCACGTCCTGCACCCGGGCCTGTCCCCGCTTCCGCGACTGGGAGCCCGAGGCTGACGCCCACCTCTTCGGCCGGGTCCGGGAGGAGGTTGAGGTGTCCGGCATATCCAAGGACGTGCTGCTCGCCCGGGCGACGGACCCCCAGGTCCACGAGCGGGGCCAGGACGGCGGGCTCGTCTCGGCCATCCTCATCTGGGCCTTGGAGAAGGGCGAGATCGACGCCGCCCTGGTGTCCTACCTCGAGGGCGACGGCACATCCTGGAAGGCGGTGCCCGGTGTGGCCCGCACGAGAGGCGAGGTGCTGGCCGGCGCCGGCAGCCGCTACACCTACTCGGCCAACACCATGGCCTACGGCGAGGCGGTGGCCGGCGGCGCCGAGAAGATCGCCCTGGTCGGCATGTCGTGCCAGTCGTCGGTGCCGCCGATCATGGCGGCCCGCAAGGCCGGGAAGGTGGCCCGCCGCCTCTCGCTGAACATCGGCCTGCTGTGCTCGAAGACCTTCGACGACGCCATCTTCGAAGAGCTCTTCGAGGCGAAGTACGGCCTGCGCAAGCAGGACATGGTGAAGATGAACATCAAGGGCGTCTTCCAGATCTGGATGCGCGACGGCAGCTACCACGAGGTACCGCTGAAGGAGTGCCACGCCTGGACACGCGAGGGCTGCAAGACCTGCCCGGACTTCGCCGCCGAGCACGCCGACATCTCGACCGGCGGGATCGGCGCTTTCAATGACTGGACCCTGACGGTGGTCCGCACCGACCGGGGCCGCGAGATCATGAGCCGGCTGGTGGCCGACGGGGTGATCGAGACCCGGCCGGGCGACGACGACCCGGGGGCGATCGCGCTGATGCGCAAGCTGTCCCGGGTCAGCCGCCGGCGGTGGCCCGAGGTGGCGGTCGATGCCCCGAGGCGCATGCCGCCGCTGCCCCCTAAGCAGCCCGCCCCGGCCTGAGCACCTGTGCGCTCAGGCCCCGAGCGAGCGGGCCCGGGCGAAGACGGCGTCGAACATGGGCTCGGTGAGGCGCCCGGTGAAGGTGTTCTGCTGGCTGGGGTGGAACGAGCCGAGCAGCGTCCGGGGACGGCCGGCCACATCAGGCGGCAGCGCCGCCTCGGCCAGGTGGGCGAACGGCGGCCGAGGGCGCACGCCCGGAGCGAGCATCGGCCACGCCACGTCCCAGGCGAAGCGGCCCAGGGCCACGACCACGGCGACATCGCTCAGCAGGGCCAGCTCCCGGGCCAGGTAGGGGGCGCAGGCGTCGCGCTCCTGGGGCGACGGCTTGTTGGCCGGCGGGGCGCAGCGGACGGCGGCGCTGACCCAGCACCCGGCCAGCCTGAGGCCGTCGTCGCGGTGGCGTGAGGTCGGCTGGTTGGCATAGCCGGCCCGCCACAGGGCGGCGAACAGCCAGTCGCCGCTCCGGTCACCGGTGAAGACCCGGCCGGTGCGGTTGCCCCCGTGGGCCGCCGGGGCGAGCCCGACGATCAGCAGGCGGGCGGCGGGATCGCCCAAGCCGGGCACCGGTCGACCCCAGTACTCCTCGTCACGGAACGCGGCCCGCCGCTCCTCGGCCACCTGCTCCCGCCACGCCACCAGCCGGGGGCAGCGGCGGCATTCGGTGATCTCGGCCTCCAGGGCCGCCAGCGACGACCCAGCGTGGCCCGGCGCCGCTCCGGGATCTGGCCTAGGCATCAGGCCAAACTACGGTGCTGGCTCGACATGCCGGCCCGCCCCAAGCCTCCCAAGCCGACGACGATCGCCTTTGTCCGCCACGGCCAGACCCCCACCACTGGCAAGGTGCTGCCCGGCCGGGCCAAGGGCCTCCACTTGGCCGACCAGGGTCAGGCCCAGGCCCAGGCGGCCGCCGACCGGCTGGCCGCCTACGCCAAGGTTGCCGCGATCTACGCCTCGCCGCTTGAGCGCACCAGGGAGACGGCGGCGCCCATCGGTAAGGCGCTCGGTCTGCGCGTTGTCGTCGACCGGGGCCTGCTCGAGTGCGACTTCGGCGCCTGGACGGGTCGCGAGCTGAAGGAGCTGTACAAGCTCCCTGAGTGGCAGCAGGTGCAGCGCAACCCGTCACAGTTCCGCTTCCCCGAGGGCGAGTCGTTCCTCGAGATGCAGGCCCGCACCTCCGACGCCGTCCGCCGCATCGTGGCCGCCCACCCCGGCGAGGTCGTGGTGTGCGTCAGCCACGCCGATCCGATCAAGGTCATGGTGGCCGACGCCATGGGCAGCCACCTCGACCACTTCCAGCGCTTCGGTGTGAGTCCGTGCTCGATCACCGTCATCGCCTACTCAGTGGCCGGGCCCAGCGTGCAGTGCGTCAACTCGACCGCCAAGCTGCCAGGCGCGGCGTGAGCAGCAGCTTCGACCTGGCGACAGTTGACCGGATCACCGTCGGTGCCGTCGGCGAGCCGGGCCGCCGCAGCTTCTTCCTGCAGGCCCGGGAGGACTCGCTGCTCGTGAGCCTCAAGGTCGAGAAGGGCCAGGTGGCCGCCCTGGCCGAGCGTCTGGGCGAGCTGCTGCACGAGAACCCGGCCAGCTCGCGTATCCCCGAGATCGCCGAGCTCGACCTCGAGGAGCCGACGCTGGCCGAGTTCGTCGTCGGCTCGCTCGGGCTGTCGTTCAGCAGCGACGAGGACCGGGTCGTCCTCGTGTGCGAGGAGGCCGTCCTGGCGGAGGCCGACGAGGACGACATGGGCGACGATGAGGACGACGAGGACCAGGCCCACGGCGCCGTCGCCCGCTTCGGCTGCACCCGGGGCCAGGCCGCCGCCCTGGCCATGCGGGGCGCCACGCTGGTGGCCACCGGCCGAGCCGCCTGCCCGCTCTGCGGCTATCCCCTCGACCCCCGGGGCCACGTGTGCCCGAAGACGAACGGTCACCGGCCTCCGACGCTGTAGCCATCGAGCGGTTCCCCGACCTCGACTCCGGTCGCTACGTCGAGGTGCTGGCTTGTGGCGACGTCGAGCTGGTCGGTCGGATGCAGTGGTCATCCAACGCCACCTTCCTGGTGGCGTTGCGCCTGGCCGGTGACGGCTGCCACGCCATCTACAAGCCGCACCGGGGTGAGCGGCCGCTGTGGGACTTCCCCGACGGCCTTTACAAGCGTGAGGCCGCCGCCTGGGTGGTGTCCGAGGCTCTCGGCTGGCACCTGGTCCCCGAGACGCTGGTGCGCCCAGACGCCCCGCTCGGCCCCGGCTCGCTCCAGCGCTTCGTGTGGGGAGACGAGGAGCAGCACTACTTCACCCTCATCGAGGACCCGGCCCACCACGACCGCCTCCGCCAGCTGGCGGTGTTCGACATCGTGGTCAACAACACCGACCGCAAGGGCGGCCACTGCCTCCTCGGTGACGACGGGCTGGTGTGGGCCATTGACAACGGACTGTGCTTCCACGTCGAGCCGAAGCTGCGCACCGTGATCTGGGAGTTCGCCGGCGACCGCCTGGAAGACGCCTGGCGCGACGACCTGCGCCGGCTGGCCGCCGACCCCCCCGAGCCGCTCCACCGCCTGCTCCACCGGCGGGAGGTGGAGGTGGTCAAGCGCCGAGCCAGCATCCTGGCCGAAAGGGGCGAGCTGCCCAACCCGGGCCCCGACCGCCGCCCCTACCCTTGGCCGTTGGTCTAAAGGCCGGATGTCCAGGCTCATCCGAGATCAACCCTGCCCGGCCACGATTCCATCGAACGCCGGGCCGGCGGGTTCCCGGTCACGGGCGGTCTGCCTGACCAAGAGCGTGCTACACCTGCCGCAGCTGACCCGAGCAGGCTTCTGATGCTGGTCCCTCAGGCCTGGTGGTGTATCGTAGGTGTATGTCACGCACCAACATTGACCTGGACGACAGCGCCTGCCGGACGGTCATGGACCGCTATCAGCTGTCGACCAAGCGGGACGCCGTCAACTTCGCCCTTCGGTCCGTCGCCGCCGAGCCACTGGGACTAGATGAGGCACGCCGCCTGCGCGGTTCCGGCTGGGAGGGTGATCTGGACCAGATGCGCTCCAGCGGTCCCGGGTGATCCTGGTCGACACCTCGGCGTGGGTCGAGTTCCTGCGCGGCACCGGGAGCCCGACCTGCGAGCGGGTCGACCAGCTTCTCGGAGCTGACATCGCCACCTGCCACCCCGTCTGGATGGAGGTCCTCGCCGGCGCCCGCCACGAGACCCATTTGGGCGAGCTCAGACGCCTCCTGGCCCGCGCTTCGATCATCCCCGTCCAGGCAACGGACTTCGACGAGGCGGCCGCGCTCTTCCGCATGTGCCGCCGCCGAGGCGAGACCATCCGCAAGCTGATCCACTGCCTCATCGCCGCCCAGGCCATCCGCGCCGGCGCCACCCTGTTGCACGCCGACGCCGACTTCGACGCCCTGGCCCGCCACACCCCCATCCAGATCGCGCCGGCCTGACCCAAACCCACGATCCTCGGGTTCGCCGGGTCCGCATCTATCTCTACAGCATCGAGGGCAGACGGATCCCAAGAACGGCTCGCCAGGTGCGCCGCAGGCGTCGAGCTTGGGTAGGCCGCGTCAGCGCTGAGCGGCGTAGCGCGGTGGTTCGACGGTCGTGCCGTCAGGGCGGAGCAGCCTCCACGTGCCATCGCTCAGCGCTTCGAGGTTCCAACCCTGGTCGTGGATCAGGTGGTGGTGGAACGAACAGGCGCAGGCCAGGTTCGACAGGTCGGTGGAACCGCCATGGGACCACCATCGGAGGTGGTGGAGCTGACACCACGCAGCCGGGCGATCACAGCCCGGCGCGACGCACCCACGGTCGCGCACCGACGCGGCGATCCACTGGTCGCTGTTGGCCAGTCGATGCTTGCGGCCCAGGTTGAGCGGCCGACCGCAGTCGTCGACAGTCAGGGTCGAAACGGTGCCAAGCAGGGCCAGCCGGAAGACCTCGGCCAGGGTGACCGGGCCGCCGCCGATGATGCTGGGCGGGTCGAACGGGTCGGGCTCGGCTCTGCTCAGAGCCTCTTGAGGCACGACGACGACAACATCAGGGTGCACGGCTGGCTGACCGGGGCCGGCGCCGACCGCCCTGTTGGCCATCTCGACGAACGCATCGGCCGTTCGTCGCCCGCAGCTGTTCTCGGCCCCGGCCAGATCGGCGAAGCGACCGTCCTGGTGCGGGTCCGAGTGGTTCTTGGGAAGACCGCCCGGTTGGATCTGTGAGGAGCATAACTCTGCTGCACCCATACCTGTACCGGTCGGCAAGCTGTCAGGCGGCCGGCGGCGTTGGGCCATAGCGGCAATCCGCCTTGCCCTTGAAAGTGCCTCCGGATCGCCTCGTCCCTCGATCGTCTTGTCCGACGAGCCGGAGGCGGGCCTGCACAGGACTGCCGAGGCGCAGGTGGCAGCCGGTTTCCGGCGTCTCATGGCCGGTTCCGGGCGAGCAGTTGTAGTAGCCTCCCACTCTCCAGCGTTTCTCGGGCCGGGCGCTCGTCTCCTCCATGTTCGCCGAGATTTCCTCAGCGGCGCTACAGGGGTAGTGGGCCTGTCGGGCGTACCCGATGACGAGGATCTTGGTCTGACCAAGGGCGATCTGCTACAACTCCGTCGCATATTTGTTGTCGTTGAAGGAGAGCATGACGAGATCGTTTTGAAGGGGTTGTTTCGGGGGAGCTGGAAGCTTCCTACGCTCAGATCCTGGTGCTTCGCGGTGCCAGGCAGGCGCTCATCGTTGGTCATGCGGAGTGGCTCCTCAATGCGACCGATGCCCCCATTCTGATCGTGCTCGACAAGATCAACGAAAGCAACGTTCGATCGGCATGGGATGAAGCCAAGCTTCATGCCGCCGCCGGAAGAGATGACGAAGCCATCGCTGCGCTGAAGAGGATTCGTGCTGTGCCCAAGGTTGAGGCGGGCTTTCTTGCCCGCCTGGGGGAGGAAGCTGTCCGCACGCGAGTTCTGCCAAGACTCTTCATCCATGGGCTGCCGGAAGACGACGTACTGCTCTACCTTCCCGACGGGCACGGTCTGGTCAAGAAGAAGAAGGCGCAGGACCTGGATCTTGCCGACGTCAAGGTTGCGGTGGGTAAGCTCGACGGCATTCACTCGGACCTCACAGACCTCCTTACAGAGATCAAGAGGCTCGCTGCCGCCTTCGGCGGGCCGCTGACCTTCTGACCAATCGGGGACGTCGCGGCGGGGTCCTCAGCCCAAACTGGATTTGCATCGTGTGGCTGCTGGTGGTCGCCTGAGGTCCGAGGTGTAGTGAAACTCGTCCCGGTCAGCGGCTCTTCAGGGCGTCGATCAGCTTGGGTAGGATCTTGTTGACGTCGCCGACGATGCCGAGGTCGCAGATGGCGAAGATCGGGGCCTCGCGATCTTTGTTGATGGCGATGATGTGCTTGGCGCCTTTCATCCCCACCATGTGCTGGGTGGCGCCGGAGATGCCGGCGGCTATGTAGACGTTCGGCTTCACCGTCTTGCCCGTCTGGCCCACCTGGTAGGAGTAGGGCACCCAGCCGGCGTCGACGATGGCGCGCGAGGCGCCCGGGGCGCCCTTCAGCAGGCGGGCCAGCTCCTCGACCAGGGCGTAGCGCTCCTTTTCGCCCAGGCCGCGTCCGCCGGAGACGACGACAGGCGCCTCGTCGAGCTTGGGGCCCAGGCGGTCCTCGGCGTGGCGGGCCAGCACCCTGGCGGCGCCGGGCCGGCCGGTGTCGGGGATGGGCAGCGCCTCGACGGTCCCTGCCGCTCCGGCGCCCCCCTCGGCGGCGAAGGACTTGGGCCGCACCAGGAACAGCTGCACGCGGTCGGTGGTGAACGCCGCCTTCACGATCGTGGCGCCGCCGAAGACGGCGTGCTCGGCCACCAGCCGCCCGTCGACCTCGCTCAGGCCCACGGCGTTGGCCAGGACCGGAGCGTCGAGCGCCACCGACAGCCGGCCGGCTATGTCTCGGCCCTCGTAGGTCTGGGGCAGGAGGATGGCGGTGGGCGCACCCTTGACCCGGGTGGCGGCCACGATCGCCGCCGCCACCGGCACCCCGGCCATGGCGTTGGGGGTGTCGACGGTGAAGACCGTGCTGGCGCCGTGGTCGCCGAGGACCGTGGCCGCTCCGTTGGCGTCGCCGAAGGTGACGGCGTCGATGGTGACGGCCAGGGGACGGGCGCCCGTCAGCAGCTCCAGGCCGTTGGTGGCGGCGCCGCCGCCGGCCGGCTCGACCACCACCCAGATCCGCTCAACCGGCACCTCAGATCACCTTCAGACTCTCCAGGAGGGAGACGATCCTGAGGTGGGCCTGGCCGTTGTCCTCGACCAGCTCACCGGTCGCCCGCTCCTCGGCGGCGAGAACCTCGATGATCTCCTGGCGGGCGCCAGCCGAGCCGACCTCGCCGGCGTCGAGGCCGAGCTCGGCGATGCCGACCACCCGGCAGGGCTTGTTCTTGGCCGCCATGATCGCCTTGAAGGCCGGGTAGCGGGGCTCGACCACGCCGGCGGTGACGGTGACCAGCGCCGGCAGGGTGGCCTCGACCTCGTCATGGCCCTCGTCGGTCTGTCGTTGGACGGTCACCCTGGCCCCGTCGCACGTCACGTTCTTGGCGAAGGTGACCGAGGGCATGTCGAGCAGGGCGGCCAGCTGCACCGGGGTGGTGCCGGTGTAGCCGTCGGTGGACTCGGTGGCGGCGAGGATGAGGTCCACGGCGCCGCCCTCCCCGGCCGCCGCCAGGCGCACGGCGGCGGCGAGGACCCTGGCGGTCGACAGGGCGTCGGAGCCGGCCAGCGCCTCGTCGCTGACCACGATGGCGGCGTCGGCCCCCATGGCCAGGGCATCCTTCACACCCTTGGTCGCTCCGCCCGGCGCCATGGAGATGACGGTGACGTAGCCCCCGCTCCCGCCCCCGTCGGCCGCCTGCGCCAGCTGCAGGGCCATCTCGACCCCGTAGCTGTCGGAGTCGTCCATCACCAGCTTGGCGTCGCGCACGAGCCTCCCCGTCCCGGCGTCCAGCCGGCCCGGCGACGACGGATCCGGTATCTGCTTCACGCAGACGGCGACGTGCATGGCGGCATCTTCGTCCGAACCTCGGGGCACGACCAATCGCCGCAGCGCCTCGGGATGGCCGGTTCGGGAGGTGTAGGTTCCGACGCTGTGGCCGAGCGGAGGGGCGCAGGCGACGAGATCCGCCTCGAGGTCCCGACCACCCCCGACCTGCTGCGCCTGGTGCGGGTGGTCGCATCCGGTCTGGCCAGTCGCCTCGGCTTCCCCATCGACGCCGTCGAGGACGTACGGCTGGCGGTCGACGAGCTGTGCTGGACGGTGGCGTCAAAAGCCGGCGTCACAGCCACTCTGGCGGTGCGGTTCATCATCCTCGACGCCGCCTTCACCGTCGAGGGCCGGCTCCAGCCCGGGCCGGACGAGGAGCCAGCGGCAGCTTCGGCGGCAGCTTCGGCGGCAGCTTCGGCGGCAGCTTCGGCGGCAGCTTCGGCGGCAGCTTCGGCGGCAGATGGACGACACGGGGAGCTGTCTGCGCTCTCGTTGCGGATCCTCGACACCCTCGTCGAGGACTACGGCCTGCTGGAGCCCGCCGATGGCCAGGGCCCCGGCTTCCGCATGAGAACCAAGCAGGTCTAGTGGCGCTGGATGCCGCCCGGCGGGAGGAGCTCCGTCGGCTCCTCGATGCCTACGTCGAGACCCGCAGCCCGGCGGCCGCCGCCCGGCTGATCGAAGGTCACCTCCCCCTGGCCCGCCACCTGGCCCGCCGCTTCGCCGACCGAGGCCAGCCGCTGGACGACCTCGTGCAGGTCGCCTCGATCGGCCTGCTCAAGGCGGTGGAGCGGTTCGATGCCGAGCGCGGCGTCGAGTTCGCCACCTACGCCGCCCACACCATCCTCGGAGAGCTGAAACGCCACTTCCGCGACGCCGGCTGGGCCGTGCGCGCCCCCCGTCGGCTCCAGGAGCTGTACCTCGAGCTGACCCGGCTGGTCGACGAGCTGAGCCAGAGCCTGGGCCGCTCGCCCACCGTGGCCGAGCTGGCATCGTCCGCCAGCGTCACCGAGGAGGAGGTGCTCGAGGCGCTCGAGGCCGGTCAGGCCTACCGCTCGTCCTCGCTGGATGCACCCGCCCCGGGGGCAGACGGCGATGCGAGCGTCGCCTCGACGCTGGGCAAGGCCGATGTAGCGATGGCCACCGCCGAGCAACGGGTCGAGCTGGCCGGCCTGCTCGACCGCCTCGCCCCCCGCGAGCGGCGGATCGTGCACCTGCGATTCTGGGACGACCGGACCCAGGCCGAGATCGCCACCGAGCTCGGCATCAGCCAGATGCACGTGTCCCGGCTGCTGGCCAAGAGCCTGGCCGTGCTCCGCGAGGTCTCGGCCTGACTTGGCTCGCCTCCTCCTGATCGGGAACCCGTCGGCCTCCTCGGTCACCCCGCGGGCCAGGATCGTCATCGCCAAGGCGCTCGGGGCCGATCACGACGTGAAGGTGGTGGTGACCCACCGGCGCGGCCACGCCACCCGTCTGGCCCAGGGGGCGGTGGCTGACGGCATGGAGGTGGTGGTCGCCCTGGGCGGCGACGGGACCCTGAACGAGGTGGCCAACGGGCTCGCCGGCAGTGACACCACCCTCGGGGTGCTGCCCGGAGGCTCGACCAACGTGTTCGCCCGGACGATCGGGATGGCCAACGATCCGATCGAGGCCACCAGCGAGCTGCTCAGCGCCCTCGACGCCGGCTCCACCCAGCGGATCGGGCTCGGCTCGGTGAACGGCCGCTACTTCTTGTTCCACGTCGGGATGGGTCTCGACGCCGAGGTGGTCCGACTGGTGGAGCGGCGGGGCCAGCTGAAGCGGTGGGCCGGCCACCCGCTGTTCGCCCTCTGCGGCCTGCAGGCGTGGAGCCGCACCTACGACCGCAGCCGGCCCCGCTTCGCCGTCCGCCACCCCGACGGCACCGTCGTCGACGACGCCGTCTTCGCGCTGTGCCAGAACTCCAACCCCTACACCTTCCTCGGCAACCGGCCCTTCGAGACCAACCCCAACGCCGCCCTCGACCGGCCCCTCACGATGCTCAGCTTCCGCGACCTCGATCTGCTGCCCACGCTGCGCTACCTGACCGAGGCCCTGCTCGGCGGCGACCGGCTCTCCCGTGACGCCAGGGTGGTCGAGCGCCATGACCTGGAGCGGGTCACCGTGACCGGCCACGGTCCGTTCCCGTACCAGGTCGACGGCGACCACCTGGGCGACGCCGAGCGCCTGGAGCTGGCATGGGTCCCTGACCTGCTGACCCTGGCCATCCCGCCGGCAACCGACAAGAGGTGAGATTTTCCCGCCACGACCGTTGCCATCGGGGGATGCGAGGGTTTAAGGTCTCGTGTCCGGAGGTGTGACGTCCGGTGCATGGGTCGGGGGGCTCATGTGAACGTTTTCACTCTCGTTCCCGAACATCTGTGCCCTGTCCCTGACCAAACATCTGTGCCCTCGGAGGCCGCCGTGACCTTGACCTGGCACCGCTCTATCGACTGGGATGTCGCCGACTGGCGCACCCACGCCGCATGCCGTGACACCGACCCCGACCTGTTCTTCCCCATCGGGACGACAGGCGTGGCCCTGGAGCAGATCGAGTCGGCCAAGGCCGTCTGCCGCATGTGCGAGGCCCAGCCCCAGTGCCTCGAGTTCGCTCTGGCCACCAACCAGGAGTCGGGCGTGTGGGGCGGCACCTCCGAGGAGGAGCGCCGCAAGCTGCGCAAGGCCTGGCTGGCCCGCCAGCGCACCACCCGCGCCACGGCCTGAGCCAGCCCTGTCCGCTCACCCCGGCAGGATCTCGGGGGGCGGGACGGGGATGTCGAGCACGACCCTGGTGCCCTCCTCGGCCGACAGGCTGATGGTGCCGCCCATCTGGGTGGTCACAAGGTCGCGGGCGATCGACAGCCCGAGGCTGCGGGTACGGTCGATGGTGAAGCCGGCCGGCAGGCCACGGCCGTCGTCCTGCACCACGACCCGCAGGCAGTCGCCGTCGTTGGCCAGCGTGATGTGGACGTGGCCGCCTGAGGAGCCTTCGGGGTAGCCGTGCTCGATGGCGTTCTGCAGCAGCTCGCTCAGGACGACCGATAGCGGCGTGGCCAGGGTGGCCGGGAGCTCGCCGGCCGAGCCCTCGACGCTGAATCGCACCGGTGCCTCGGGCGAGATGGTGGCATCCTCGGCCATGCGGATGAGGAAGCCGACGATCTGGTCGAAGGGCACCTGCTCCCCCGCCTCGCGGCTCAGGATCTCATGCACCAGGGCGATCGAGCGGATGCGCCGCTCAGCCTCGGCCAGCGCGTTTCGGCCCTCCCCCGGTGGCAGCCGCCGACCCTGCAGCCGCAGGAGCGATCCGATGGTCTGCAGGTTGTTCTTGACCCGGTGGTGGACCTCTCGGATCGTGGCGTCCTTCGACAGCAGCTCGCGCTCGCGGAGCCGTACGTCGCTGACGTCGCGCAGCAGGACGATGGCCCCGGTCACCAGGGGAGGCTCGGCGCCGCCCCTCCCGTCGAGCAGGGGCAGGACCCGCATCAGCAGCGTTACATCGGGACGCCGCTCCAGCTCCTCGGTGATCGGCAGGGCGGCATCCCACGCCTCGGTGATGGCGCTGCCGCCGAGTCCGACCTCGTCAAGCCTGGCCCCCTCGGCGTTGGTGTAGACGCTCATCCGGTGCAGGTGGTTGACGGCGTTGGGTGAGGCGTAGACCACCCGGGCCGCCTCGTCCAGGAGCAGCACCCCGTCGCCCACCCTCGGCGACTCAGCGATCGCCCCCTCGTCGACGGGATAGGGGAAGCACCCGGACACGAGCATGCGGGCGAACCGCTCGAAGACCTCGATGTACGACCGCTCTAGCTCGCCGGGGCGGCGGCCCACCGTCAGAGCCGCCTCCCGGGTGAGCACGGCCACCACCTCGCCCCGGTGGCGCACCGGTATGCACTGGAGGCGGGCGGGCTCGCCTCCCCGGCCGGTGACCGCCACCTCGCCGTCCATGATCTCGCCGGCCCAAAAGGCGCGGGCGACGAGAGGCCTCTCGGCTTCGTCGATGACGCGCCCGACCAGATCGTCGGTGTGCAGGGTCTGGCTGGTGGTGGGCCTCACCTGGCCCAGAACGATGAACCTCCGCTCGCCGAACCTCCCCTCGCCGAACCTCCGCTCGCCGAACGGCCCCTCCCCCGGGCTCCCGGCGCCGCCCGCCACGGGCACGAACAGGAGCAGGTCGGCGAAGCAGAGGTCGGCCAGGATCCCCCAGCTGGCAACCAGGCGGTTCAGGTGTGAGAGCTGGTCACCAACGAGGCGCGTGTGCAGGCGGGCCAGCTCGGGCAGCGTTGCCACAGCCGGGCCTAGCCGCGGGCTGCGTGCATGCGCTGAAGCGCATCACGGCCGCCCGGCCCGAGGCGGCTCCACAGCTCGGGCAGCACCCCCACCCGCTCGAGGAGCGGGAACAGGATGTTCGGCGGAGCGTGCTCGCCCTGGTCGAGGCTGGTGGCCAGCACCGCCAGGGCCTGGTCGCCCGCGCCCTCGGCCAGGGCGACGGCAGCCTCAGCCATGCGGCCGACGGGCCGGTGGTCAGTGGCGTGCCGCTCGGGGCGCAGGCTGAGCGCGGCCCGGGCGGCGGCGGGGTCGCCCCGGTCCAGCTCGGCCCAGACCACGGTCTCGGCGGCGATCTCCTTGAGGTCGGCCGAAGCCCGGCCGTCGAGCACCTGGCGGGCCTGGGCGGCGGCCCCCGCCGGGTCGCCACCGTAGAGGGACTGGTAGGCCCCCCGGAGCCGCTCACGCTCCGGCTCCTCACGGTGACGCTTCACCTCCTGGTAGTTCTGCGCCGCGAACATGACGCCGAACAGCCCGCCGAAGATCTGCCCGAACCGCAGGGCCACCAGGGCGAGGACGGCGGCGACGACGATCGAGATGTAACGGGCCAGCTGCTCGCCCGACGGCCCCCGCACCCCTCGCAGGAAGGCGGCCACCGCCGCCCCGCCGTCGAGCGGGAGGATCGGCAGCAGGTTCAAGATCCCGAACCCGAAGCAGGCGAAGAGCCCGTCCCGGAAGGCGGTGTGGGCCAGCGAGCCGGTGTCAGGGCTGCCGCCTGACAGCCCGGCGAGCAGGATCAGGCCCCCCAGGCCGAACCCGGCGACAGGGCCGGCGAGGCTGGTGGTGAGGCTGGCCCACGGCCCTAGGCCCCCCTCGGCCGAAGTGACCCCGCCGAAGCCGTAGAGCAGCACCGACGGGCGGCGACCAAAGGCCAGGAAGGCCACGGCGTGGCCCAGCTCGTGGACGAGGATGCAGAAGGCGGCGACCAGGACCCAGACCACGATCTCGGCGAACGTGACGCCAGGGACGTAGCCGATCAGCGCCAGGATGACGAACAGCGACGGGTCGAGCTGTATCGGGATCGGTCCGAGCCGCCCCAGGCTGATGCTCTTGCCCAGCGCCGACATCAGCGCGCGCCGCCGTACAGGTCACAGGGCAACGATGCGGCGAACCATCGCGCCACCTCGTCACGCACCGACGTGGCCTCCACGCACAGCCAAGGTAGCGGGGAGCGGCGCCTAGCCCCTTAGGGCTGCTGAGTTCTCTATCCTGGCGGGCGGTGGACGATGCTGAGCTTGTCCGTTCCACCTGTGAAGGCGACGGCCTGGCCTTCACGGCCATCTTCGACCGCTACGCAGCACGCGTCCACGACCTCGCCCTTGCCCTCCTCCGGGACCGCCGGCTCGCTGGCGACGTCGTTGAGTCCGTCTTCGGCGAGGCCAGGCGACGGCTGCCCGGGCTCCTGGAGGAGCATCGTCTGGCCGTGTGGCTGCTGGCCGTGACCCGCCGCCACGCCGCCCTGCGGGCAGGTCCGGTGGCCGGCCCCGACCGGCGGCCCACGCTGCCGGGCCTGGACCCGGAGCAGGATCGCCTGGCCAACCTGGTCTGGGAGGCGGTGGGCGACCTGCCGCTGCGTGACAGGACCCTGATCGAGCTCTCGCTGCGCCAGGGCCTCGAAGGCCAGGACCTGGCCGACGCGCTGGGCGTCAGCGTGGCCGACGCCCGGCAGCTGGAGACCGAGATGCGGGTCCCGATCGAGAAGGGCCTGACCGGCTACCTCGTCGACCGGTCGGCCGGCGGGCGCTGCCCGGACCTCACAAAGGCGCTGAAGGGCTGGGACGGCCGCTTCACCCTGAAGGGGGCGAGCCTGATCTCCCGCCACGTCGACGGCTGCGCCGTCTGCACCCAGGCCGGCTTTGAGCTTCCGTCGCCCTTCGCCCTCTACGCCTCCGCCCTCCCCGCAGCCTTCCCAGCCTCGCTAGAGGCACAAGGGCTGGAACGGATCGTGCTGCGCATCGATGCCGACGCCCGCACGGTCCGGCCCCCGTCGAACGAAGCCTTCCAGGAGCCGATCAGCGCACCCGTCATCCCGGCCAGCACCCCGCCGGCTATGCCCGAGGCCACTCAACCCGTAGACAGGCCGGTCCCCTTGGATGCCGGCTCCTCGCCCGAGGCCGGCGACCCCGCTCCGCCGCTGCGATCACACGAGGTCCCATGATGGCCGAGCCCGACACCGAGCCGTGGATGCCCAACGGGTTCCCGCCGCCGTCGTTCGTGGTCGGCAAGCAGCGCGTCAGCACCGTCGTCAGCAGTCGGAGCCGCTGGATCCTGGTCGCGGCCTTGGTTGGCGTGGTCCTGCTCGTGGCCGGCCTGCTTCAGCTGGCCCAGGGCGGAAGCGACCGGACGGCTCTGAAGACCGGCGCGAGCACGACCTTCCCGGCCGACGTCGACCCGGGGACGCCAGACACCTTCCCCCCCTTCACAGAGACGGTGCCTTCCCTGACCCCCGACGCCTCCCTGCCTCCGCCGACGCTCCCTGTCGTGCCCCCACGCCCCGCTGTAGCCCCGAGCACCACCGCCAGGAAGGTGACCACCACCGCGCCCCGCCCGGCGCCGGTACCTGCGCCACGTCCACGACCGGCACCAGCACCGACCCCGGCACCGACGAGTCCTCCGCCGACCAGCCCACCTCCCCCGCCGAACACGCCACCGCGCGTCACGCCCGTCGGGTCCACGTTCGCCCAGTCCTCGCCGTGCATAGATGCCTGGGACGTGCTGGCAATGGTTGTCGACGCCGACGGCGTGATGGGCGTGTCGGCCATCGTCTCGGGACGCGAGGTGCAGATGGCACCCGAACCCAACCAGCCCGACATCTGGATGGTCCGGCTCGACCGGGTCGTCAACGAGACGGTGCAACTCCAGATCCTGGCCCGTGACGCCAGTCCCGCCGTCCTCCAGACGTTGACGGAACCCGAGACCTACGCCTGTTAGGCGTCGCCCCCCTGATCGAGCAGGGCCTGGCCCAGGCGCAGGAGGCCGGCCAGGTCGTGGATGTCCTGGTCAAAGGCGGGGACGCTGACCAGCACCTCGGAGCGGGCCGCCAGCTCGGCCTTCTGCTCGGCCTCCCTCCTGGCCACCACCTGGTAGTTGAGGAAGGCGTCGGCCACCTCGCACAGGACGCGGTGGACCTGAGCCGGCTCGGCCCCGAGCCCCGGTGAGAGCGCCGCCACCGCCGGCTCGACCCGGTCGCGTAGCCCTTCGGCCAGCCGGGCCGGCTCGTCGGCCAGCAGCCAAGCCGGAAGCACCTTGTTCAGGACCACCGCACCCAGGTGGAAGCCCATGCGGTCGAGGCTGGTGATGAAGAACTCGGCCTCGTGGGCCGGCGCCGCCTCGAGCGTGGTGATGACGAGGAAGGTGGTGCGGCGGTCGTGCAGCACCCGCTCGACGGCCCGGGCCCGCTCGACGAAACCTGGTCCCATCCGCTCGAACAGGGTGAAGAACTCGCCGATGTCGGACAGGAACTGGCTGCCGAGGACCCGGTCGGCCACCGAGTAGAAGGGCCTGGTGGCCGCCGAGACGAGCCGGTTGCGCGAGGGGGCGGCCAGCAGCTTGAGGAACCGGCTGGAGAAGAAGTCGGCCATCCGCGAGGGGGCCTCGAGGAAGTCGATGGCGTTGCGGGTCGGTGGGGTGTCGACCACGATCAGGTCGTAGCGACCGGACTGGTGCAGCTCGTAGAGGCGCTCCATGGCGATGTACTCGTGGCTCTGCACGAACCGGCCGCTGATGTTGGCGTAGAGCTTGTTGGCCAGGATCTGCTCGGCGGTGCGGGCGTCCGGGGCGTGGCGGCGCACCAGGTCGTCCCAGCTCTGCTTGGTGTCGAGCATGGCGGCCCACAGCTCGCCCCGGGGCTGAACGCCGGCCGACCGGAAGGCGGCGTCAGGCACCCGGCTCGCCACGTTGTCGAACCCGTCCAGACCCAGCGCACCGGCCAGGCGCTTGGCCGGGTCGACGGTGAGGACCAAGACCCGGCCCCGCGGACGGGTGGCGGCCATGGCGGCGGCGGCGGCGGCGGTCGTGGTCTTGCCGACCCCGCCGGACCCGCAGGCGATGACGATCTCCTTGGCGGCCAGCAGCGACTCGAGTCGCCCCACCGGCGCCCGGTCGTCCCTCGGGCTCGGGCTCGGGCTCATCGTCGCCTCCGGTCGCTCACGTGGCCAGCTCCTCGCCGAGCGCCTCGGCCACCACCCGGGTGGCCCGCAGGCCGTGGTCCTTCAGGAACAGGTAGGGCACGTAGAGCAGCGGGACCGACGGGTCGATGCCCTGGCGGAGGTGCTCCAGGTGGATGGCACGGGTGCGGCGCAGACGGACGGCTAGCCCTGCGGCGTCGAGGAGCGGCCGGGCGTCACCTCCCATCGCCTCCGCCAGCCGGTCCGGGTCCTGGGCCAGGCGGTCGAACACCTCCTCCTCGCCCCGGCCGAACAGCTCCGGCAGCACCCGGTTCACTACCACGGCGGCCAGGTCGACGTTGGTCTCGGTCCGCACGCGGTGCGACAGCTCGATGGTCTCGGCCACCGGCATCTCCTCGGGGGTGGCCACGATCACCAGACCGGTTCGGGCCGGGTCGCCGAGGATGTCGAGCATCCACTGGGTCTGGCTGCGGACCAGGCCGACCTGGACCAGCTCGTTGATGGCCTGGGGCGACGCCAGCTGACCGACGATGTGGCCGGTTGGCGAGGAATCGACCACGACCAGGTCGTAGTGGCGTTGCTTCACCTCCCAGCAGAACTTGCCGATCGTCACGATCTCCTTCACCCCGGGCCCGGCCACGGCGATGAACTCGAACATCCGGGCGATGGGCCCGACGCGGGCGACGATCGGGATCTTCATCTGCAGCGACAGGTACTGCTTCAGGCTCGCCTCGGTGTCCATGGCCATGGCCCACACGCCTGGCGACACCTCACGTTCGGCGAAGCGCAGAGGGGCCGTCTCGTAGAAGTCGGCCAGGTTGCCCTTGGCGTCGACCTCGCACACCAGCACCCGCTTGCCCTGCTCGGCCGCGCAAAGCGCCAGAGCGGCTGCCACCGTGGAACGGCCGACGCCTCCCTTGCCCGAGACGAAGAGCAGCCGGCGGTCGAGGAGGGGCGTCGAGGCCGCCGCCACCTTCTGGCTCTTTGTCAGCCCAGCCCGAAGCCGACGCGGCGGTTGTCGTCGGCGGAGCCGAGCTCGACGTAGGCCACCTTCTCGGTGGGGACACCGACGCGGCGTCCCTTCTTGTCGGTGAGCCACAGGATGCCGCCAGCGGCCAGCTTCGCCTCGATCTCCACGCCCAGAGCCACTCCGTCGGCGCCGTCGCCGAGGTCGACCTCAAGCTCGCGAGCCGACTGCGTCACACCGATGCGGACCTCCATGGCTGAGGAACCTACTCCCGACATGGCCTTCGCCGTCACGAGCCGTGGCTACCTTCAATCCCCGTGGGCGCAGCGAACCAGCACGGCCGTCGTTTCGGGTGCACGGCGGGAGGCACCGTGCATGAGCACGACTGACCGGGTCCAGAGGTGGGCGGCGACCATGGCGGGTCACGGGGCCGGGGACGGCGTGCGGGTGGCGCACGCGGACTCGGGGGTGGCGCTCGGCCTTCTCGGCCCGCTCGGCCGAGTCGAGCGCGAGGCGGCCGAGGCGGCGGCTCTGGCCCCGGCGGCCACCCGTTCGCTTGGCGCCGGCCACCGGGCGGTGGAAGAGGAACCGGACGAGTGGCGGACCTGCTTCGAGCGCGACCGGGACCGCATCCTCCACTCGGCGGCGTTCCGGCGGCTGGCCGGCAAGACCCAGGTCTTCGTCTTCCCCGACGACCACCAGCGCACCCGCCTCACCCATGCGCTCGAGGTGGCGCAGGTCGCCACCGCCGTCGCCCGGGCCCTGCGGCTCAACGTCGCCCTGGCCGAGGCCATCGCCCTGGGTCACGACTGTGGGCACGGCCCGGGTGGCCACGCCAGCGAGGACGCATTCGCCTCGTTCCTGCCCGACGGGTTCGACCACGCCACCTGGGGGGCGGACGTGACCCTGGCGCCGCTGAACCTGTGCACCGAGACGCTCGACGGGGTGCGCAACCACTCCTGGAGCCGGCCGGCGCCGGCCACGCCCGAAGGCGAGGTGGTGTCGTGGGCCGACCGCATCGCCTATGTGTGCCACGACCTGGAGGACGCGGTGGCCGCTGGCGTGGTCACCTACGAGATGGTCCCGGAGCTGGTGGTCGAGCGCTGCGGGTCCACCCGGTCCAGTCAGCTGCGGGCGCTGATCCGCGGCCTGGTCGGGGGCTCGGCCGGGCGCGGCCGGGTGGGGATGGTGCCCGAGCTGGCCGAGGCGCTCGCTGCGCTGCGGGCGTTCGACTACGAGCACGTCTACCTGCGGCCGGCGTCGGTCCAGCAGGGGGCGACGGTGGTGAGGGTCCTGCGGGCGCTGGTCGAGCTGTACGCCGACCGGCCCAACGTCCTGCCCGCCTTTGGCGAGGGCACCACGCCACGGGGGCTTGTGGCCGGCAGCGACGATGCGCTGCGGGAGGCGGTCACCTACGTGGCTGGGATGACCGACCGCTTCGCCTTCTCCCAGGCGGTGACGCTGCTCGGCTGGGACTCAGCCGCCCTCCCAGCCGGCGTGGGCGGCCGCTAGCTGCACCGACTCGCCAGCGCGGCGGCCGGGGGGAGCCAAGTGCCCGACACCGGGCGGGGCAACTAAGGCACCATCTGGGGTGTCAGCGGCTGATGGTGCGGTACTCGCCGCCGACGGCGAACATGGCCGAGACCCGGCGGCCGTCGGCGATCACCGCCATCCGGCGGGCGACCACCCGGATCGGCACGATCTCGATGCTCCTCGGCAGCGTCAGGAGCCGCCGTCCCAGCTCCCGTCGCTGCTCAGCTTCCCACGCTCCTGTGAGCGCACCGCCCCGGGCGGAGACGACGCTCCTGCACAGCCGGTGCAGGAAGAGGTTCGTCGTCGCCGGCTCGTGAGCCTCCAACAGGCGGTCCAGGCGCTCACCCCTGTGGTCCGCCAGCAGGTCGCGCAGCAGGTGATCGTCAAGGATCGCCCTGGTCACGTGGTGGCAAGGTCAGGGGTCCTCGGCCAGCGACCGGACGAAGGTGGCGTGCTGCTCTCGGGTCAGCAGATCGCCGAGCAGCCGACGGCCCTGGCCGTGGGGGACGGTGAGGACGCCGAACCCGAGGTCGAGCACGTCGACCGGGCCGCCGCCATCGAGGTGCCAGCGGTGCCGGGCGTGACGGGATGCCGGTACGGTAGGCGTCGTGGGAAGCCTCGGACGATCGACACGAGTTCGCTGGCTGGTGGCCGTGGCGGTCCTGCTCCAGCTCGTCGCCGGTGTCGTCGGCGCCTTGACGATCTCGGCGCCCACGGCGCAGGCCGCGGCGATCGCCCCTCCTGCCCCGCCACCGCCGCCTCCCGCCCCGGTTGCGGTGCCCGTCCCCGGCGAGGCCGACGCCGCCGACGCCGCCGGACCCGTCGTTCCGCTGTTCCAGTCAGCCGCCGCCCCCCAGCCCTCTGGCGAGCTGAAGAACCCGACCTTTGAGGGTGTGCCGCTGGTGTTCGCGGTCCTGGAGGACCAGGGTGCCTGGCTGCACGTGCGGATCAACGTCCGGCCCAACGGCGCCACGGCGTGGATCCGCCGCAGCGACGTCTCGATGCGCCACATCTCGAACCGAATCGTCGTCGAGCTCGGCGCTCGCAAGCTGCAGGTGCTGCACGGCAACGACGTGCTGGCCGAGCACCCGGTGGCCATCGGCGCACCGTCAGGGCCGACGCCGGTCGGCGAGTTCTACGTCGACGCCACCGTCCACATCACCCGCCCCGACAGCCCCTACGGGGTCGGGCAGCTGAGCGTCAGCGGGTTCTCAGAGGTCTACAAGAGCTTCGGCGGCGGCATCGGCCAGATCGCCATCCACGGCACCAACAACCCTCGCTCGATCGGCGGCAACGCCAGCCACGGCTGCGTGCGGATGCTGAACGACGCGTGGAACCAGGTGGCCGCCCTGGCCCCCAACGGCACCCCCGTCTCGATCCGCCCCTGAACCCGCCGCTTCTGTCGGGAGTAGCTGTGCTCCAGCCGACAGCTACTCCCGACAGAATGCCGATGCCGAGCTTTACGGGCTCGAAGGCGGCCCGGATCCTCGCCGGCCAGTCGAGGCCGCCCCCCAGGGCACCGATCGCTTCCTACTGGATGCGCAGCTCGGGGCGGAAGACCTTTGTGGGCTTGGGCGGGGGGTTGGCTTCGATCCGCTTGGCGATCCCCTCGAAGATGCCGGCCACCTCGCTCGTGGGCTCGGTGATCGTGATCGGCAGGCCGGTGTCGCCGCCCTCGCGCAGGGCCGGGATGAGCGGGACCTGGCCGACGAGCGGCACGCCCAGCTCGTCGGCCAGCTCCTGGCCGCCGCCCTGGCCGAACAGGGGGTAGCGCTTGGCGTCGTCGCCGGTGAACCAGCTCATGTTCTCGATGACGCCCATGACCGGCTGGTTGATCTTGTCGTTGCGGGCCATCAGCGCCGAGCGCTGCGCCACCCGCTGGGCCGCTGGCTGGGGGGTGGTGACCACGTAGACCTCGGCGCCGGGCAGGTACTGGGCTACCGACAGGGCGATGTCACCGGTGCCGGGGGGCATGTCGACCACGAGGAAGTCGGGGTCGCCCCACCACACCCGGGTGAGGAACTCGCGCAGCATCTGGTGCAGCATCGGTCCCCGCCAGATCATGGCCTGGTCGTCGGGGATGAAGTTGCCGGCCGAGATGATGCGCAGCCCGTGGGCGGCCACCGGCAGCAGCAGCTTCTCCTCCTCGTCGAGCACCGTGGGCTGCACGTCGGCGCCCAGCATCTTCGGTATCGAGAAGCCGTAGATGTCGGCGTCGAGCACGGCGACGTCGTGGCCCAGGTTCGACAGCGCCACGGCGAGGTTGACCGTGACCGACGACTTGCCGACCCCGCCCTTGCCCGAGGTGATGGCGAGGACCCGGGTCTTGGAACCGGCCCGGTTGAAGCTGATGTCGGGCGTCTCGCCGCCCTTGCCCTGGGCGAAGGTGTGGCCACCCCCCTGGTCCTGTCCGCCATGACCACCAGCGCCCATCTTGGCCTTCAGGCCGGCCAGCTGCTCGGGCGACATCACGGTGAGCTCGACCTTGACCTGCTCGACACCTTCGAGGGGCATGACGGCGGCCGTCACCCGGCTCTCGATCTCGGCCTTCATCGGGCAGCCAGCGACCGTGAGGGCGACGAGGACGGTGACGAGGGCGCCATCGACGGTGATGGTGCGGACCATCTCGAGGTCGACGATGCTCTTGCCGATCTCGGGGTCCTGCACCGGCCGCAGGGCATCGAGGACCTGCGACTCCGATACCGGCACGGCGATTTACACTATCGGCTCGTGGCCAGTACCCAGCCGGCCGCCGCCGGCGCCGAGCTCGACGAGCACCGGGCCTTCGGGGCTGACGTCGCCGCCATCACCAACGCCTTTGGTGACCCCACCCGGCGGGCGGCCTGGCTCCTCGCCCGCGACGTCGGCGACCCCGGGGTGACGGCGGCCGAGGCCGCCGAGCACCTGGGCCTGCACCCGAACGTGGCCCGCCACCACCTGGACAAGCTGACCACCTCCACCTACCTCGAGGTGTTCGTCGACCGCACCGAGGGCCGGGCCGCCGGCCGGCCCGCCAAGCGCTACCGCGTGCCGGTCGACGTGGCGGCGGCGGCGTCGGCGGGCACCACCGGCTTCCCCGCCCGCCGCGACGACCTCATCATCACCCTCCTCGGCAGAGCGCTCGGCCTGCTGCCCCGCGAGCAGGCCGAGGCCATGGCCGAGCAGGTAGGCGAGGACTACGGCCGAGCTCTCGCCGCCTCCATGGCCGGGACCCGAGCGGCCCCCCAGAGCGGGGAAGACGGGGCCGAGGTGGCTGCAGAGCCGGGCGCCGAGGCTGTGCGTGACGTCAGGGCCGCACTCCACGCCGTGGCCGACGCCCTGACCGCCCACGGCTTCGCCGCCCACGCCGAGACCAGAGACGGGCTCATCGCCGTGATCGCCGACAACTGCCCGTTCGGCACCACGGCGTCACAGCACCCCGTGCTGTGCGCAGTGGACCGCGGCATGGTGCGGGGCATGCTGGCCGGCCTGGGCGTCGACCGCTCGCCCGAGCAGGAGACCAGCAGGGCCCGCGGCGACGCCACCTGCATCACCCTGGTGTGACTTCTGAGCTGGCCGACGCCTCGCCGTCACCACGTCAGACGGCCCGGGCCCGGCGTAGGTGGCGGCGACCGGTTCTGCCCGGGCAGAAGGTGGGCCGGTTGTGCCCGGGCACCACGTGGCGTCCCCGCAACCGGTACTGCCGGGGCAGAAGGTGGGTGGGTTGCGCCCGGGCAGAAGGTGACGTCTCCGCAACCGTTAGTGCCCGGGCGTACGGGGCGGGTTTCTACCGGGGCCATGGGACACGCGTGACGATCGGCAGCCGATCGAGGGTGCCCGCATGCCAGTGAGCGCGGCCCGTCATTACCTGGATCACGCCTCCACCTCGCCCCTCCTGCCTGCGGTGGCCGAGGCCATGGCACCGTGGCTCAGCGCCGCCGACCCCGGGCGGGTGCACACCGAGGGGCGGATGGCCCGGGCTGCGCTGGAGGACGCCCGGGAGCGGATAGCCGCCGCCCTCGGATGCCGGGCTAGCCGGGAGGTGGTGTTCACGAGCGGGGCCACCGAGGCCGTGGCCATGGGCACTTGGGGCGCCATCCGCCGAAACCCGGCGGGCGCTGTGGTAGCCGCCGCCGTCGAGCACTCCTCCGTGCGCGAGTGGGCGGCCCGGGCCGGTGGTGGCGTGGTGGAGCCGCCGGTCGATGACACCGGCCGCCTGTCGATCGATGACGTCGTCCTGGACGGGGTGGCGCTGGTCAACGTGCAATGGGGTAACCACGAGGTGGGCACCCTCCAGCCCGTGGCCGAGGTGGTGGCCGCCGCCCGCCGGGCCGGGGCTCTGGTGCACGTCGACGCCGCCCAGGCCGCCGGTCGGGTCCGGATCGACTTCGCCGCCACCGGTGCCGACCTGGTGTCGGTCAGCGCCCACAAGCTGGGCGGTCCCCGGGGCGTCGGAGCCCTGCTCGTACGGCGGGGCCTTCGCCTCGATCCGCTGCTGGTCGGTGGCGCCCAGGAGCGGGCCCGTAGGGCGGGGCTTGAGAACGTGGCCGGCGCCGTTGGCTTCGCCGCCGCCCTCGAGCAGCTCGACCCGGCCGCAGAGGGAGCCCGCCAGCACGCCCTGACCGAGCGCCTCCTCGGCGGTGCGGCGGCGGTTGCCGGCGTCCGCCGCTTCACCCCTGAGGCCCGGCTGCCCCACATCGCCTGCTTCGGCCTGGAAGGAATCGAGGCCGAGCCGGTCCTTCTCGGCCTCGACCAGGCTGGCATCGCCGTCCACTCGGGCTCGTCGTGCTCGTCCGAGCTGCTCGAGCCGTCGCCGGTGCTCGAGGCCATGGGCGCGGACGCCGAGCGCAGCCTACGGGCCAGCGTGGGCTGGAGCACCAGCGACGAGGACGTCTCCACCTTTCTCGCCGCCCTGCCCCAGGTCCTGGAGTCGCTCCAGGCTCTCCGCCGCGGACCGGTCGACCGATGACCAGCATGTGCAGACCCGAGTGGATCGAGGAACGGTGACCGAAGAGCTGTGGACGGCCGTGGACCGCTACATCACAGACCTGCTCGTGCCGCCCGACCCGGCGCTGGATTCGGCGCTGGCGGCCAGCGTCGCCGCCGGCCTGCCGCAGATCCAGGTGGCGCCCAACCAGGGGAAGCTCCTGGCGCTGCTGGCGCAGATCCACGGGGCCATGTCCATCCTGGAGATCGGCACGCTGGGGGGCTACAGCACCATCTGGCTGGCCCGGGCGCTGCCTGGCGGCGGCCGCCTCGTCACGCTCGAGGCCGATCCCGGCCACGCCGAGGTCGCCACCTCCAACATCGCCAACGCCGGTCTGGCGGGGATCGTCGAGGTGCGCCTGGGTCGGGCGCTTGACACGCTTCCGCAGCTCGCATCCGAGGGAAGCGGGCCGTTCGACCTCATCTTCATCGACGCCGACAAGGCCAACAACCCCGACTACTTCACCTGGGCGCTGCAGCTGTCGCGCCCCGGGACCGTGATCATCGTCGACAACGTCGTCCGCCGGGGCGCCGTCATCGACGCCGACAGCGAAGACCCCGACATTCAAGGCACCCGCCGGCTCCACCAGCTGCTGGCGTCCGCGCCGCGGGTGAGCGCCACCGCCATCCAGACCGTGGGCAGCAAGGGCCACGACGGCCTCGCCATCGCCCTGGTCACCGCCGGCCCGTGACCCACCATGGATCCTAAAAAGGAGAAGGGTCAGACCACAAGGTTCCCTTGTAGCAGGGACGGGGTCATTCGGCGGTCTTCTCGGCGGCGGCGTAAGCCAGCTGCAGGTAGTCGCTGGCCGTTACCGCGCAGAAGACCGCGGCCACCTGCCGGGTGGCCCGGGGAGCCAGAAGCAGGCCGAACGTGAACCCGGTGGCCACCCACTGGGCCAGGCAGAAGGGGCAGGTGAGCAGCTCGCCGATGGCGTGACGCAGACCGTGCCCCCGGACCGACTCGTTCACCTCTCCCTCCCCCGCCGCCTCCTCGAAGCGGGTGAAGGGCATCCTCACCGCCGCCAGCACAGTGTCCTTCGACAGCATCCGCGAGATCTTGTGGGTGGCCACGGCGACGAGGGCGAGGTCGGCGGGGGCCGGCCGAACGGGCATGTGCCGGCGGCGGCGGACGACGATCCCGAGGCTGAGCACCATCAGGGCGTATGAGCCGAGCAGCACCATGTAGCCGCCGATGGGCCTCTCGGTCCCGTGGGCGTGCTCCTCCTCCTCGTGCTCGAGGCGGCTGCGAACCGAGTCGACCACCCGGGCCGGCCCGTGGTCGCCAGCATCCACCGTGGTTGTCTCCATCCTGGGCGACTACCCGCGCCCGGCGGGATCGACACGTCGGCTCGACCTCGGGCCCATTAGGGGATCGTGGTCGACGGGCTCGCCGCCGTCGGGGGGGCAGGCGGGGGAACGGGCGGGACGGCGACGGGACCCGGAAGGGGAGGCTTGGGGCACTCGGGCAGCTTGCCGCCGGCCTGGGTGGTGGCCTCGTCGAGCACCCCCTCGATGGCCGGCCGCCGCTCGTCGTCGGGCGGGGCTACGGCGAGCCACAGCCGGAACTCACAGCCGGCGTCGCCCGGCCGGCCCAAGGCCCCGATCACCAAGCCCCGGTAGGCGTGGGCGTCGGCGTAGCTGGGGTCGATCTTGACAGCACGGTCGAGGTAGCCGAGGCCGGCCTGCAGCAGCTCGACGTTGCCGGCCTGGCGGCCTGACAGCCCGACGAGCCAGCCGCGCCGGGTGAGGGCGATCACGTTCTCCGGCTCCTTGGCCAGCACGGCGTCGTACAGCTTGGCCGCGTCCAGCAGCTTGCCGCCGTTGTCGAGGGTGATGGCCTCCCGCAGCAGGGCGCTGGGCGAGCTGTCGGGCCCTCCCGAGACCCCCTGGTCCGGCCGCCGCTCGCCCGAGGACCGGGTGACCAGGTAGCCCGAGCCGGCAGCCAGCGCGATGGTGGCCACGACGCTGAGCACCAGCGGCCACCGTGTACGGCGGCGGCCCGAGGTGGACCGAGCCGGTGACGCCCCCGCGTCGACGTGACCGGTTTCCACGGGGGGGTTCCCATGCCCGTCGTCTGGGCTCCCATGGCCACCGTCTGGGCTCCCGCTGTGAGCGTCTGGGCTCCCGCTGTGATCGGCTGGGCCAGCGGCGGGGCCATCGACTCGCCCATCGCACGGGGCCTTGCCCCCGGCCGGCGCCGCCTCGGCCGGCTCCTCGAGGTGCTGCAGGCGGCGCAGGACTGTCGCCGCCCGGGCGGTGTAGTCGCCCTGGAGGCTGCGGTAGTCGTCTTCCTCCAGGTCGCCCCCGGCCCGTTCGGCCTCCAGGTCGTCGAGCGAGCGGAGAAGGAAGTCGCGCTCCTCCTCAAGCTCGACCCTCAGCCCGTGCGTTCCCACGTCCGCCTCGCTCGCGCCACCAGCACGACGTCCTCGTCGCTGGCCTGGCGGAGCCCCCGCGACCGCCACCGCCAAAAGGCGTAGGCCAGCCCGCCGGCGGCCAGGATGAAGGCGGCTACCGGAAGCGCCCAGACCAGCCCGCTCACCCCCGACGCCGGTGGCCGCAGCAGGATGCTGGTGCCGAAGCGGTCAGCCAGCTCGGCCTTGACCTGGGCGTCGCTGGCCCCCTGGCCGAGCCGCTCACGGATGAAGGTCTTGACGGCGGTGGCCGCCTCGGCGTCGGACTCGGCCGCCGACTGTCCCCGGCAGGTGGGGCAGCGCACCTCGCTGGCGATGCGGGTGACCCGGGCCGCCTCGCTGTGGTCCACCTGGGGCCGGGCGGCGAGGGCCAGGGCGAAGACCAACAGGGCGCCGAGAAGGGCCAGGGGCAGCCAGCGCCGCACCTAGGGCCGACCCTGCTTCGCCCGGTTGAGGAGGTCCTCGAGCCCGGCCTGGTCGATGGCGCTCTTCACACTGGCCAGCACGAAGCCCTGCGGGTCGATCAGGAACGAGGTGGGCGGTCCGGTCACGCCGTAGTCCAGGGCGAAGCGACCCTCGTCGTCGATCAGGACCGGCCAGCCGCCGTCGCCCCGCTCGGCGAAGAACTGCCGGGCCGCCGCCGGCTTGTCGCTGTACAGCACCTGCACCACGGTGGCGTCGCCCAGGGCGGCGTGCTGCTTCTGGAAGCGGACCAGCTCGGGGTGCTCGGTGACGCACGGAGTGCACCAGGAGGCGAAGAAGTTGAGGACCACGTAGCGGCCCCGGAAGTCGGCCAGGCTCACCCGGTCGCCGCCCTTCAGCGTGCCGAAGGCCCGGTCGATCGACGGAGCCGGCTTGCCGACGACGGTGCTGCGGCTGTCCGGCTCCTTGGCCCCGACGAGCAGCACGACAAAGGCGCCGAGCACCACGGCCGCCAGGATCACCGCGAAGAGCACGCTCCGCTTTCCCCGTGGGGCGTCGGGGGCGCCAGCCGGCTCGCCCGCTCCCCTCACCTCGGTGACCTGGCTCACGGGGTGGCTTTGCCAGGGGTGGTGAGCGTGCGGTCGCGGGCGCCCACCGGGACCCGGTCCAGCTGGCGCTTGGGGCCGCCAGCGCGGGGGCGCTCGGGCTGGCGGCGGCCCGTCGGCGGGGGTGGGCGGGGGGTGACCGGGGGGATGGGCCGGCCGACCCGGAAGGCGGCGAGCATCGTGCCGAGCCCCATCAGGCCGGCTCCGATCCACAGCCAGACGGTGAGCGGGTGCACGAGCACGCCGATGGTGGCCGGGCCGCCCGGCTCGGAGGGCGCCTGGACCAGGGTGGTGTACACGTCCTCGAGCAGGCCGGTGCGCACCGACGGGGTGCCGATGCCCTGGGTCTGGGTGCGATACTGGGTGATGGCCGGCACGTACACCCGCCCGTCGTCGACCCGCAGGCGGGCGGTGACCACGGCCGCCTTTGGGTTGCTGGCGGCGAAGCGCCGGGTGTCGGTGCCGAGGTAGGTGACCTTGTGGCCGCCGACGGTGGTGCTCTGGCCCTCGGTCAGGCTCACCTCGGCCCGCGAGGCGTAGGCGGCGCTGGCTGCGAAGGCCACGGCGATCAGAACGACGCCGATGTGCACGACCATCCCGCCGTTGGTGCGGCCGACCAGGCCCCGCCAGCCGTTGCGTCGGGTGGCCAGGATCAGCTGGCGCACGGCGGAGCCGCCGCCCAGGCCACCCAGGAAGAAGGCCAGGAGGGCCAGCCAGCCCCGCAGGCCGGAGGCGGCCAGCACCACGGTGACGGCCACGGCGAAGGTGAGCGGCCACTGCATCCGGGTGCGCAGGGTCTCGGCCGACGCCTTGCGCCACGGCAGCACCGGCGCCACGGCCATGAGGAACAGCAGCGACACGGCGATTGGCGCCGACATCCGGTCGAAGTAGGGCCGGCCCACCGTGATGCGGTCGCCCTTCAGCGCCTCGGTGACGAGGGGGAAGACGGTGCCGAGCAGCACGACGAAGGCAAAGGCGGCGAACAGCAGGTTGTTGATCAGGAAGGCGCCCTCGCGGCTCACCGGGCTGTCGATGGTGCCGGGTGAGCGCAGGCGGTCGCCCCGCCAGCCGATGAGGCCGATCACCACGACGACGATCACGGCGAAGAAGGCCAGGATCCAGTGGCCGATGCTGCTGTTCGAGAAGGCGTGGACGCTCTCGAGTACGCCCGAGCGGGTCAGGAACGTGCCGAGGATGGTGAGGGCGAACGTGGCGCACAGCAGCGACAGGTTCCAGACCCGCAACATCCCCCTGCGCTCCTGCACCATCACCGAGTGGAGGTAGGCGGTGGCGGTGAGCCACGGCAGGAACGACGCGTTCTCCACCGGGTCCCACGCCCAGAAGCCGCCCCAGCCCAGCACCTCATAGCTCCACCAGGCGCCCATGGCGATGCCGATGGTCAGGCACCCCCAGGCCAGCAAGGTCCAGCGCCGGGTCTCGACCAGCCAGCCCTCCCCCAGGCGTCCGGTGGCCAGGGCGGCGATGGCAAAGGCGAACGGCACGGTGAAGCCGACGTAGCCGAGGTACAGGATCGGCGGGTGGACCAGCATCAGCGGGTGGTTCTGCAGCAGCGGGTTGGGGCCCGGCCCGTTGAGCGGCACCGGCCGCACCGTGCCGAACGGGTCGGCCGGGCCCGCCAGCAGGGCGAAGAAGAAGATCGACACCGACAGCACGACCAGCGTGGCCCACGCCACCACCGGGTCGCCCCGGCGGGCCCGGAAGCGCCACGCCATGGCCGCCCCGTAGCCGGCCAGGATCAGCGCCCACAGCAGGATCGAGCCTTCGAGCCGGCTCCACAGCGAGGCGATGGTGTACATGGTGGGCGTGGACCGGCTGTGGTTGTCGGCCACGTACTTCAGGGAGAAGTCGTGGGTGAGCAGGGCCCGCTCCATGGCCGCGAACGCCGTTACGGCACCGGCCAGCACCATCAAGGCGTAGACGGTCCCGCTGCGCAGCAGCGACTCCTTCCTGGTGACGAGCCCGGTGGCCAGGGCGGCCACGCCGGCGATGGCGCCGGCCAGGCCGAGCAGCACGCCCATCGAGCCGAGGACGGCGTTCACGAGCTCGTCGGCTTGTAGTCGGCCACCCGGCCGGGGTTGGCGGCCCGGTAGGTCTCGGAGTGCTTCACGATGATCTTGTCCGAGGCGTAGGCCGGCCCCGAGCCGGTCCAGTGCCCTTCGAGCACGACCGGTATCGAGTCCTTGAACAGCCCGGTCGGCTGGCCTCCGGTGTGGACCACCGGCACCTCGGCGCCCTGCTCGCCGAGAATGGTGAACAGCAGCCGGCCCTGGTCCTGGCGGATGGTTCCCGGCTCCACCGAGCCCTGGATGCGGAAGCGGTGCGTGCCGAGCTGGCGGCGCTGGGCCACGGCCTCATCCGCGGTCTTGAAGTACACGGTGGCGCTTCCCAGGCCCTTGCTCACCAGGAAGCCGATGGCCCCGAGAGCAAGGACCGACGACACGATGATGCGTGCCGGTTTGGCCTGGCGGGGTCGCCGGGTGGTGACGACGGGGGGCAGGTCCTCGTCGTCCAGCGTCGGAGCTGTGCTCAATCCGCTCACTGGAGCCGCTCGCGGTTGAGCTGCTTGGCCCGGCGGACGAGCCAGGCTGCGTAGGTGCCCAGGCCTGCGAGGGTCACGAGGTAGCCGGCGGCGACGTAGCCCATCAGGCGGTGACCCCGCTGGTCGGCCTGCCCTCGGCCCGACGCTCGGCGATGGCCCGACCGAGCACCACCTCGTCGGCCTCCTCCTCGAGTGCCTCGATGCGCACCCGCTGCACGACCATCCAGGCGAACAGCACGGTGAACGCCACGAAGCCGACGAGCATGGCCACGACGTAGGGGTTGTCGGCGTTGGAGGCGGGGTCGGGGGCGAGGAGAGTGCCGCCCTGGTGCTGCGACCGCCACCACAGCACCGAGAAGTGGATGACTGGCAGCAGACCGACCGTGGCCAGCGCCGCCACCGAGGTGATGACGGCCCGGCCCCGACCAGGGGCCAGCGAGCGGCGCAGGGCGACGGTGCCGACGAGGATGGCAAGGAGTAGGGCCTCGGTCGTGAGGCGGGGATCCCACTCCCACCACACCCCCCAGGTGGGACGGCCCCAGATCGAGCCGGTGGCCAGGGTGATGGCCGTGAAGACCGATCCGACCTCGAGGCTGGCGATGGTGACGCGGTCCCAGGCGAGGCGGCGGGTGACGAGGTGGCCGACGGCGGCGAAGGCGGCGACGCCGACGGCCACGTAGGACGCCCAGGCGGCCGGCGGGTGGACGGCGATGAGCCGGCTGTACTCGGCCTGCTCCTGCGTGCGGGGCAGCGCCAGGCCCAGGCCGACGGTGGCGCCGACCAGGACCAGCGAGGCCCAGCCCAGCATGGTCGAGCCTCGGAGGGCGACGGGGGTTCGGGCGGTTCTCACGACTCCTCCAGGAGGGGACCGAAGCCGAAGAGCCCGACGACGGCGTAGAGGGCGGCGAAGGCGGCCAGCAGGCCCAGCCAGCCGATGCACTCACGGGGGACGCCGCCGAGGGCGGCCTCGAAGCTGCGGGTGGCGGCCAGCAGGACCGGTGCCAGCACGGGCAGGATGAGCAGGGGCAGCAGCGTCTCGCGCACCCGCAGCCCGAACGCCATCACCCCGTAGACGGTGCCGGCGCCGGCCAGGCCGAGGGTGGCCAGCACGCACGTCAGCGCCAGCAGCCCGAAGGAGTGCAGGGCGATGCCGTAGAGGAAGGCGACGCCGATCAGCAGCAGGACCTCGAGCGCCAGGAGCTGGGCGGCGACGGCCGCCGCCTTGCCGAGGAACAGCCCGGCCGGGTCGAGACCCGACATGCGCAGGGCGTCGGTGTTGCCGTCGGCCGCCTCGATGGCGAACGAGCGTTGGGTGGCCAGCAGTGACGTGAGCAGCACGGCCACCCAGAACAGCCCCGGCGCCGCCCGGTCGAGCACGCCGCGGTCGGGGTCGAGGGCAAAGGCGAACAGCACCAGCACCACGAAGGAGAACGGCAGCACCTGGTTCAGGGCCACCCGGCTCCGCAGCTCGATGCGCAGGTCCTTGCCCGCCACCAACCCGGCGTCAGCCCACACCGCTGACCTCCGGCGCCGGCGCTGGCGTTTCGGACGGTCGGTCCGGCGAGGACGGGCGGCGGCGGGCGGTGCCGGCTTCGATGGTCACCTGGCGGGAGGCGACGGCGGAGGCCCGTTCCAGGTCATGGCTGGCCATGATGACGGTTCGGCCCCGGGCCCGGGCATCGCCCACCAGCTGGTCGACCAGGTCGCGGCCCTCGGCGTCCAGCCCGGCGTGGGGCTCGTCGAGCAGCCACAGCTCGGCGTCTACGGCCACCAGGCCGGCCAGGGTGCAGCGTCGGCGTTGGCCGGCGCTGAGGCGGGACACCGCAACGTTGCGGAGGCGGCCGCTCAGGCCAAGCCGCTCGAGGGCGGGCTCGACCGCCCCGGTAAAGCCGCCCCGGGCGCGTACGGTGAAGCGGACGTTGTCGACCACCGACATGTCGTCGTAGAGGGAGGTGGCGTGGCCAACAAGCCCGAGCTGGCGGCGGATCGACCGACGATCGACGCGGAGATCGTGCCCGAGCACGATGGCGGTGCCGTCAACCACGGGGACCAGCCCGGCGCAGGCGCGCAGCAGGGTGGTCTTCCCGGCACCGTTCGGGCCGGCCAGGAGAACCACCTCACCGGCTCGGACGTCGAGGTCGACGCCCGCGAGGGCAGGGAAGCGTCCGAGCAGGCAGACGGCGGAGCGAAGGTGGACGGCGAGGCTCATGCCAGCGACCCCAGGCTACCGGCGGCGCCGGCGATTCCACCAAGGCAAGCCCAGGCCTGGCCGTCTCTGCCGTCCATGGACGAGGCAGTCGACATCCCGGCGCCGTGGCCGACCCCCGATCCGCCGCACGCCCCCCCGCCGTGGCCGCCCCCGCTGAGCCCGGAGGAGCTCGACACCCCCGACGTCTGGCCAGCCCCCGACGCAGCGGCCGTCCCGACACCCATGGCGCCGCCGGCAGGCGCCCGGGACGCCGTCGACAAGGGCCCGGCCGAGGCACCGACGGTGCCCGATGAGCCTCCGGCGCCAGCCGCGGCGATCCTGCCCGATGCCCCCCCCTCGGCCGCCGCACCGAGCCCAGCCGATGAGCCCGCCCCGACGACTTCACCTGCGCCAGCCGATGACCCCTACCTGGCCGTCGCACCGGCGCCGGCGTCGGCACCGGCCCACCGCTCCAGGCGAACCGGGAGGGCGGGCCGCCCCGGCCCCGCCCGTCGCCTCGACCTGCCTGCTGTCCTGTCGGCCACCGGCCGCACCCTGATCGCCCTCGGCCTGCTGGTCCTCGGCTTCGTCGCCTTTGAGCTGCTCGGCACCAACGTCGCTGAGTCGCGCAACCAGGACACCCTCCGGGGCCAGCTCACCGTCCCGCCGCCGCCCGCTGACCTGGCGGTCAGCCAGCCGGCGTTCCAGCCGGCGCCACCTCCGCCCCCCGTCGGCTCGGCCGTGGCCCAGATCCGTATCCCCCGCATCGGCGTCGACAAGGCGGTGGTCGAAGGGGTCGGGCTCTCCGACCTGCGCAAGGGCCCCGGCCACTACGCCGGCACCCCCCTGCCCGGCCAGCCCGGCAACGCCGCCATCGCCGGCCACCGCACTACCTACGGGGCGCCGTTCTTCCGCCTGGACGAGATGAAGCCGGGCGACCCGATCCTCGTCAGCACGGTGCAGGGCGCCTTCCGCTACGAGGTTCGCCAGGTCTTCGTGGTGAAGCCGGGCCAGGTCGAGGTGCTCGACCCGACCACCGGCGACCAGCTCACCCTCACCACCTGCAACCCGAGGTTCTCGGCCGCCCAGCGGCTCGTGGTCACAGCCGACCTGAAGGGCCCGGCCGCCGCCGCCTCCCCGCCGGCTCCGGCCGTCGACCCCGGCCGCACTCCGCCTGGGGCCGAGGCCACGCCGGCGCCACCGGTTGTATCCGAGGTCGTCGGCGCCAGCGGCGACCCGGCCGAGCGGGTTCCCTCGGCCCTGTGGGGCCTGGCCGTGCTCACCCTGGCCGTAGCCGGAACGGTGCTGGGCCGCCTCTGGCGCCGCTGGCCGGCCTGGCTGCTCACCGCCGTTCCCCTGCTCGCCGGCCTCTGGATCTTCTACACCCACCTGGCCAAGGCCGTGCCGTCATGACCGGGGGGGCCCGGCACGTCCTTACAGGCTGTTGGCGAAGGTGTCCAGGCCGACGGCCCGCAGGGCGCCCTGGAGCGAGCGCACCACGTCGGTGATGGACCCGGTGAGCAGGAGCAGGCCGAAGCCGACCAGGAGCAGGCCACTGACGAGGTTGATCACCCCGAAGTGCAGCTTAACCCAGGAGAAGGCACCGGTGAGACGCCCGAAGGCCATCCCCGAGACGACGAAGGGGACGCCCAGCCCGGCCGAGTAGGCGAGCAGGAGCACCACGCCCCGACCCAGGCTGGCCGACTGGGCGGCCAGGCCGAGGATGGCGCCGAGCACCGGGCCGATGCACGGCGACCAGCCAAAGGCGAAGGCCGCCCCCATCACCGGAGGGGCGTAGGACCCCAGGGCGGCGGGCGACACGTGGAAGCGGCGCTCACGGTCGAAGAAGGCGGGGCGCACCAGGCCGGCCAGCGCCAGCCCCATCACCACGATGAGCACGCCGGACACCATGCGCAGCCCGATCTGGTGATCGAAGAGGAACGACCCGACGGTTGAGGCGGCGGCGCCGAGGGCGGTGAACACCGCCGAGTACCCGGCCACGAACAGCAGGGTCGAGCGCAGCAGCCGGCGCTGGTCGACCTTGGTGGCCACGGCCAGCTCGGACGCCCCCACCCCCGACATCAGCGACAGGTAGCTCGGCACCAGCGGCAGCACGCACGGCGACAGGAACGACACCGCCCCGGCCAGGAACGCCAGGCCCAGCGCTGGCGCCAGGCCGGCGGGCAGGCTGACGGCTAGCAGCGCGGACATCACCCACCAGTGAAGCGCGGCGGACCTGTCTCGGCGAAGCGGGCCTGTTCGACGAGGCGGGCCCTGTCTCGGTGAAGGCCTCTCTCGGCCAGACGGGCCTGCTCGACGATGCGCCTGGCTCGGGGGGCAGCGCGGCCTTTGGTGAAGGCGGACCTGATCAACCGCATGTCTGGGAGGGCCGACGGGTACGTTCCAAGGTCCGTGCCGGCCGCTGCGCTCGTGTCATTCCGCCTCGGCGGCGCCGACGGGGTGAGCGTGGTGGCCCGACAGTGGGAGTGGGCGCTCGGCCAGCTGGGCTGGTCGGTCCGGACCGTGGCGGGGTGCGGTCCCGTCGACGTGATCGTCGCCGGCCTGGAGTGGCCGGTGGTGGCCGACCCGACGGTCGGCGAGGTGGCTGCCGCTGTCGAGGGCTGTGACGTGGTCATCGTCGAGAACCTCTGCTCGCTGCCGCTGCACCCGGCGGCGGCCGCCGCCGTCGCCGCCGCATTGTCGGACCGCCCGGCCATCCTCCACCACTACGACCTGCCCTGGCAGCGCCCGCGGTACCTGGCCTCGGGCTGGTCGCCGCCGGGCGACCCCGCCTGGGGACATGTCGTGATCAACGAGCTGTCCCGGCGGCAGATGGCAGGTCGCGGCGTGGCCGCCGTCGTCGAGCCGCTGCGGATCGCCCCGGCCTGGGGAGCCGACGGTCACCGGCAGGCCACCCGCGACCTCCTCGCCCTGGCCGCGGGTGATCGCCTCGTCCTGCAGCCCACCCGGGCGATCGGCCGCAAGGGTGTGGCCGAAGGCGTGACCCTGGCCGCCGCCGCCAGCGCCGTCTACTGGCTGACGGGGCCGGCCGAGGAGGGCTTCGACGCCGAGGTGGCGGCGCTGCTGGCCGACGCGCCCACCCGCGTCCTGCGGGGGGCCGACGAGCACGGCCTGTCGATGGCCGACGCCTACGCCGCCGCCGACGCCGTGGTGCTGCCCTCGTCGTGGGAGGGCTTCGGCCTGCCGATCCTGGAGGCGGCGGTGGCCCGCCGGCCCATCGCCGTGCGGCGCTACCCGGTGGCGGCCGACCTCGAGCGCCGGCACGGCTTCGCCTGGCTCGAGGTGGACGACCCAGTCGGCCTGCGGAGCGCACTCGACCACCCTGACCAGGCACAGCTGGACCGCAACGAGGCCATCGTGCGCGACTGTTTCAACGTGAACGACCTCCCCGCCCGCCTGGCCAGCATCCTGGCTCGGCTCATGTGAGCAGGGTGAACGACCCGGCGGGAAGCAAGCCTTGTGGCCCGACGGGGAGCGCAGAGGCGCCAACCGCGGCAAGCGGCGACCGGGTTCTGGTTCAGCGTGAGCGGATGCGGCGGCTGGCGTCGTGCGGCTCCCGGGTCGGCTATCTCGCTCTGCTCGTGGCCATCGTCGCCTTTGTGGTCGGGGCGCTGAACGACCTGCCGGGATGGTCGGTGACGCTGGTGATCGGCGGCCTGGCCGTGGCCACCGCCTGCCTGGTGCCCGCCATCATCCTCGGCTACGCGGTGAAGGCGGCGGCCCGGGAGGACCGCAAGCTGCCGCCCACCTGAGAACAAGATGCTCTGCGCACAAGGGTCGTCGGCGTAAAGGCGGCAACCTCGGCCGTGACAGTGATGAGGGCTCCAGCCGCTGCAGCCGGCGAAGGCCCCGGCCGCCACACGCAGCGCTGGCACTGACCGCTACAGGAGGAAGGGCCGGCGCCGGCGGCGGCGGGCCTGGACGGCGACCAGGGAGAGGGCGGGGCGTCGCGCCGGCGCGGGTCGCGGCGGTTCGGGAGGCCGGGTACCGGACCGGCGATGTGTCTGGTGCTTCGGTCCCATGCCCAAGTCGTTCGTCGCCGGTCCCCGGCACCCCTGTCCGATCCCCCATCCCGGGCACATAGCCCAAAACGTGCAGAGGGCACAGAGCTGCGAGGAGCTGCCGGGGGCCACACGCCGTCAGTGCCCCTAGCCGTTGTTACCATCCGGTAGCAACGCATGCCGCTCCCCGACCGCCCGTCCCGCCTCCCAGCTGCCCGACGCCGCCGTCAGCTCCTCGACGCGGCGCTGGCCACCTTCTCTGCAGGCGGGTTCCACGGCACGTCCATGGACGACGTGGCGATGGCGGCCGGTGTCACCAAGCCTGTCCTGTACCAGCACTTCGGCTCGAAGCGCGCCCTCTACCTCGAGCTGCTCGACGACGTCGGCGGCCAGCTCATGGACGTCATCGCCAAAGCCGCCGCCGAGGCCGACGGGCCCCGCCAACAGGTCCAGGCCGGCTTCGGCGCCTGGTGGAGGGAGCCATAGCCAAGCTCATTGCCTCCTTCATCACAGCCGAGCTGCCACCGGACCGGACCCTCACCCTGGCCCACGGCATCGTCGGCATGGCCGAATCGACCTGCCGCCACTGGCTGCGGGCCCGGGCCGCCGGCACCACCAACACCACCGCTGAGGAGCTGGCCGACCAGCTGGCCGAGCTGGCCTGGACCGGTTCTAAGCGGGCTATAGCCGCCACTCACTCGCTCGCTGCGCTCTCAGCCGCCGCTCACTCGCTCGCTGCGCTCGCTCCGTTCGGGCGGGTCTTCTGGTCGGCCTTCGGCCGCCTGCCCTTCAACGGCGGGCGAGCAAGCTCGCCTTTCGCCGCCTGACGAGGGGGCTCCGCAAGCTGCGCCCCCTCGAACTCCCCAAAAGCCCTCGATCGGCGGGCGAAGATCGGCTTTGAGGTCAGGCCGGGGAGACGAGCTTTAGGGTGGAGGTGGAGCCGGGGGGGATTCCGGTTCCGGAGAGGGCTTCGGTCTTGGTTACGGGCAGTCCTAGCGACGGGGCCAGCTGCTCGGTGCCGACCGAGCGGACTGAGATCACTCCGAGGGCGGTCGTGATGACCGTGGTCTCGTCGACGTCGATGGTCCAGGTGGCCAGCCGGCGACCGGCGACATCGATGCTCTGGGTGCCGGTCACCCGCCGGTTGCCCCGGCGCTGGATCGTCGCCTGGATCGGAGACGTCACCGAGCAGCTGGTGTCATAGCTCCATGCCTGGCCGATCTTCAGGTTCCCCGCGTACTGCGGCCACGTCGGCTTCCACATGCAGTCGCCGCCCGAGGCCTGGCTGCGACTGACGATGGCGCCCGCCGGGCCCCAGGCGACCCGGCTGCGGATGGTCGTGCCCTGGCCCAGGCCCCCGGTCGGGATGGTGATGTCCTGAAGGGTGTCGGCCCCCGCGGTGCCTGCGGCCTCAACGATGACAGTCGCCTTGGACGTGGTGGCCGCGGCGCCGTCGGCGCCGGTAGTGGCGTCGTAGCCGTAGGACCCGGCCTTCGGCGCCATCAGCGGGCCCGGCGTAGAACTGGTTGCGGTTGATCGGCTCCTAGTCGTGGTCGTGGCCCGCGGGGCCCTGGCCGTGGTGGTCGGGCTGGCGGCGTCGCTCGTCGGCGCCGGGACCGGGACCGGGTCGGGGGCACCGACCACGGTCGTCGCCGGGCCGTCGGTCAGCGGCCCGGGGGCCGTCGAAGTGGCGGATTCGTCTCCGGGCGCCGACGCAGCCGCGGTGTCGATCCTCCTGGGCGAACCGCCGTCGTCATCCACGGTGACAGCAGCAGCGACGCCCCCGAGCAGGAGAAGGCCGCTGGCCCCAGCCAGCACCAGTCGAAAGGTCAGAGTGGGAGTGGACATTCCGGCGGAGCCTACGGGCGCCTCGGCCTCACGGCCGGGCGCGCGCCGTCGTCACTGCCGCCCAGGCGGCACCCAAGGTGGCGCCGCCGTAGACCAAGCCCGCCGCCGTAAGGCCAAGATCGCCGCCCAAAAGCGAAGCTCGCCGTACAGCTTCGTCGAGGTGCACAAGCACCCGTGGACCCGAAGCTCGCCAGCAGACACTCCGGATTCTGCCCCGCAGGCGGCCGAACCCGCCGGAACGGAGGGAGCAAAGCGACCGAGTGACGGCGGCTAAAGGGCGCGTACGGCGTCGATGGTGTCGGCGTCGGCGGGGCTTTTGTCGTCGCGGTAGCGGCGGACCCGGGCGAAGCGCAGGGCCACCCCGCCCGGGTATCGGGTCGAGCGTTGCACCCCGTCGACGGCGATCTCGACGACCAGCTCGGGCCGGACGTGGACCACATGGCCCGGTGCCTCCCGCTCTGCGGGGCCGCTCGGACCCGGTGCCTCCCGCTCGAGCAGGGCGGCGGTCTGCCAGCGCAGCAGCTCGTCGGTCAGACCCTTGAACGTCTTGCCCACCATGATCGGCGGCCCACCTTGCGGGTCGCGGGCGCCGAGGTGGAGGTTCGTCAGCCATCCCCACCGGCGCCCGCTGCCCCACTCGACGGCGAGGACCACCAGGTCGAGGGTGCGGACGGGCTTCACCTTGCGCCACGCCCCGCCCCGCCGGCCGGCCTCGTAGGTCGAGGCGAGGTCCTTCACCACCACGCCCTCGTGGCCGGCGGCCAGCGAGGCCGCCAGGAACACCTCGGACTCGGCCACGTCGGCGGTGATGATCTTCGGCACCTGCCACCTTTCGGCCACCTGCGCCAGCGACCCGGCCCGGGTGCTGAGTGCCTCGTCGACCAGGTCGGTCCCGTCCAGGTGGATGCAGTCGAAGAACCTCACCGTCAGGGCCCGAGCGGCCCCACCGAGCGGGGAGGACAGGGCCCGAGCGGCCCCACCGAGCGGGGAGGACAGGGCCCGAGCGGCCCCACCGAGCGGGGAGGACAGGGCGGTCTCGGCGTGGCCGGCCTGACGGCCGAAGCGGGACATCGTGTCCTGGAAGCGCTCCGGGCGCTCGTCCTGGTCCAGGCCGATGACCTCGCCGTCGAGCACCACCGACGTGCAGGGGAGGGCACGGACCAGCTCGGCGACCGCTCCGAGGCGGGCGGTGACGTCGTTGCCGTTGCGGGTGAACAGTCGGACGATGTCGCCCGTGCGGTGGGCCTGAATCCTGGCGCCGTCCAGCTTCTGCTCGACCGACGCCGGGCCGCCGTGGGCGGGGAGGGCGTCGGCCACCGCCGCCCCCGGCGCGGCCAGCATCGGCTGGATGAAGCGTCCGACCGACAGGCCGACGCCGGCGAGGCCGGCGGCGCCCTCGGACAACGCGATGGCGGCCACCGACGGCAGGTCGCCGGCGAGCATGGCGGCCCGCCGCACCTGGGCCAGGGGCACGCCGGCCGCCCGGGCCACGGCGTCGGTCACCACGCCGACCAGGGCGCCCTGGCGCAGCTCGCCCAGCAGCAGGCGGCGCAGGAACGTCTGCTCGTCGGCCGTCGCCGCCCGCAGCAGTGCTCCCAGGCGGGCGGACCTCAGGGCCTGGGAGCCAGAACCGACCGAAGCGGCCAGAACATCCAGAGCCCGGTCGACGTCGGTGATGCTGAGCGAGGCGGAGGCGGCGGCGGGCACGTCGAGAGCGGCGACGGTGGCCCACCCGATGCCGATGCGGCCCTGCCTCGCCTCACCGGCCAGGGCGGCGACCACCACCTCGACCTCGTCCGTGGCGAGGCGGCGCAGGAGGTCGGCCAGCGCCGCCACCTTGGCCGAGCGGCTGGTGGTGGCCGTGACGGCGGCCGAGGTGGCGACGACTTCGCACAGCAGCACGACGGCATCCTTGCCGAACACGGGGCACAGATCGAGGTTCCGCATCGGCGCCGGCCGGGTAGTCGAGAGCCAATGGGTGAGACCACAGGACATATCAAGAAGGTGCTCGGCAACATCACCGAGGATCGCGAGGTCGAAGCCGAAGGTCGTGCCGAGGAGCACCTTGGGCACAAGCCGGACCAGGGCGAGGTCGAAGCGGCCGAGGACGACGTTCAAGAGGCCCGGGGCGAGAAGCACCCGGGCCCCGCCGCATAAACCCTCCCCCACCGGTTCTGTCGGGAGTAGATGTCGCTCAGCGGATGGCTTGTCCCGACAGAAGCGGGCTTTCGCAACAGCCACGGCTTTGCAGGTGACCGGCGTCGACAGCCTCGGCCCTACGGTGCCTCAGGCTCGATGAGGTTGGCGGCAGCAGCCACCGCGGTAGCCACCTGGGTGGCCTTCTCGTAGACGGCGTGCAGCTGGGCGGCGGCCAGCTTCTCCTGGACGGTCAGCGGGATGGGGCCGAGGGAGCGCAGGAGGGCGGTTGGGTCCGTCGACGGCCGGATAAAGGGGGCGATGGGCTCGTCCACATCGGTGCCCCAGAAGCGGGCGACGTCGGCCACCGCCACCGTCGGCGGCTTCTTCCTGCGCCTGCCGCTCATGAGCGGCCCGACCCTCTCGTCGGTGATCTCACGCCGCGGCCTCCTCGTCGGTCGAGCCGTCGTCGTCGGCCACCAGCTGGTCGGGGCGCAGGCCGAGGGCGACCCGCAGCTGCTCGGACGACAGGTCGGCCAGCGATGACGAGGCCGGCAGCACGAGATCGGCTATGCGACGCTTGCCGGCCACCACCTCCTCGACCCGCTCGTCAATGGTGCCGGGGCACACGAAGCGGCGCGAGACGACCGTGCGCTCCTGGCCGATGCGCCATGCCCGGTCCCGGGCCTGGTCCTCGACCGCCGGGTTCCACCACCGGTCGTACAGCACCACGTGGCTCGCCTCGGTGAGGTTGAGACCGGTGCCGCCGGCCTTCAGCGACAGCACCAGGATCCCGCCGCCCGGACGGGCCTTCCAGTCCTCGATCAGCTTGTCCCGGGCCCCCCGGGCCAGCCCGCCGTGGTAGCAGCCGACCGGCTCGCCGTAGCGCTCGGCCAGGTGCCCGGCCAGCCGCTCGCCCCACGAGGCGAAGTGGGTGAAGACGAGCAGCTTCTCGCCGGCGGCCCGCACGGCGTCGGCCACCTGCTCCAGGCGGGTGAGCTTGCCGGAGCGGCCGGCCAGGGGCCGGTCGTCATGGGTGTAAGCGGCCGGGTGGTCGCAGATCTGCTTCAGGGCGGTGATGGCGGCCAGCACCCGGCCGTTGCGCACCTTGGTGTCACCGGTCGGAGGGTCGGCCACCAGCTTGTCCAGCACCGCCTGGTACAGCCCGATCTGCTCGGTGGTCATGGCGCAGCGCTCGAGCTCGTCGATCTTGTCGGGCAGCTCGGCGCCGATCTCAGGCTCGGACTTGGTTCGTCGGAAGACCAGGAGGCCGTTCAGCGCCCGCAGCGCCGCCTCGGCGCCCTGGCCGGCGACCGTCCTGCCCGACAGGCCCCCGACAAAGGCGTCGCGGGCGCCGACCAGGCCGGGATTGGTGTAGTCCAGGATGGCCCAGAGGTCGCCGAGTCCGTTCTCGACCGGCGTGCCCGTGAGCGCCAGCCGCGACCGGGCCGGGAGGCGGCGCAGGCTCTTGGCCGTCTCCGACGCCGGGTTCTTGATGTTCTGGGCCTCGTCGATGACGACCCGGTCCCACTTCACCGCGGCCAGGCTGTCGATGTCGCGCACCGCCGTGCCGAAGGTGGTGACCACAAGGTCGTAGCTGGCCGCCATCCTGACCAGGTCGTCGCTTCGGGCCGAGCCGTGGTGGACGGCCACCCGGAGACTAGGGGTGAAACGATTCGATTCAGCCGCCCAGTTGCTGAGCACGGCCTGTGGCACCACGGCCAGGGTCGGCCCCTGATCCGACGTCGAGGCAATGCGGGCCAGCACCGTGGCTGTCTTGCCGAGGCCCATGTCGAGGGCCAGGCAGCCGCCGAGACCGGCCCGGTCGAGGAACGTGAGCCATCCGAGCGCCTCGGCCTGGTAGGCGCGCAGGACGCCGCGGAAGGACTGGGGCGGATCGGCGGGCGGGGGCGGGAAGGAGCCGGCCTCACGCAGGAGGTCGGCGGCCCACCCCTGGCCGTCGACCCTGATGCCGCCGGACGGGCCGGAGCCCTCGAGCCCCAGCGCCTCGCGCAGCACCGCCCCGCCCGTCATCTGGTTGACCCGGGAACGCTCGGCCAGGGCGGCGGCCGCCTCGACCAGGTCGGCCCGCTCCAGCGCCACCCACCGGCCGCCGGTTCGCACGAGCGGAGTGGCCTGGGCGGCGAGCCGGGCGATGTCAGCGGCGTCCAGCTCGAGGTCGCCGATCAGCACCGACCAGCGCACGTCGACCAGCTGGTTGGCCCCGACGTGGGTTGAGCCGCCCTCCTTGGTGAACAGGCGCAGCACGGGCGAGGGGCTACGGCGCAGCAGCCGGGGCACCTGCACCGAGAACCCGGCCGCCTCGAGGGCCGGCCCCACCTCGGTGAGCAGCTCCCACGCCTCGGCGTCGGACAGGGCGACCTCGCCCCGTCGGGCCCGGCCGGGCCGGGAGATGACTGGCACCAGCCGCTCGAGCCGGCCGTAGGCCACCTCGACGGCCCGCCGCTCCTCGCCCCTCGCCGTGCCCATGGCCACCTCGACCGGCATCTCGCCGCCGCCAGCGCCGATACCGGGCACGTGGACCGACAGCAGCCACACGCCCTCGGAATCGGGCTCGGCCAGCCGCACGATCAGTGCCGGGGCGACCTCGGCGGTCACGGCCCGGGCCCACCGGTTCAGGCGGTGCTCGACCATGCCGGCGACCCGCTCGGCGGCCTCGAACCGCTCGCCGGCCAGGCCGGCCAGGATCGACTCGCCGACCTCGGCCGCCGTGGTCACGTCCGGTGGCGAGGGGATGCTGGGGGCGCGAGCGGCGGCGAGGCGGAAGAGGGTGTCGACCACGGCGCCGAGGACCGACCGGGCGGTGACGGCCGCATCCTCGGCCGAGGCGGTGATGGCCACCGCACCCGGCCGGCGGGCGGCCGCCGCGTCCAGCCTGTCCTTGTCGACCAGGGCCGGGCTCCATCGCACCCGACACCGCGAGGTGGAACCGCCCCCCGTCGAGCGCCGCATGATGGGCACGGCCCGGCCGGTGGCCACCAGCTCGACGGCCCAGGCCGCCACCTCGCCGAGCCACCGCAGGCTCGGCGCCACGACCTCGCCCGGCGGGGTGGTGGCCACCGCCACCAGCCAGCCGAGGACCCGTTCCAGGGGCACGGCCCAGGCGTCAGCCTGGTCACCCCCAGGGACGATGACCGGCTTGCGGCGGGTCCAGCCGCTGGTGTCGGCGCCGATCGAGCCGCCCAAAGCCACCACCTCGGCCGCCGGCAGCGGCCGGACGCCCGCACCGCCGCCCCACAGCACCAGCCCGCCGTCGACCCACGAGCCCTGAAGGCGGGGCGGCCCGGTGGGCGCCGCCACGGCCACCTCGTACGGGCTGCGGCTGCGGCTGCCGGTGCCGTCCCCAGTTGAGGGCGGCGGTGCGGCCTGCCACGGGGTGCCGAGGCCGGCGGCGACGGCGAGGCGGGTGACGACGGCGGCGAGGCGGGCCGATTCGTCGCTGAGGTCGGCGATGGCCTGCGCCCGTACGACGGGATCGGCCAGCTCGGCCACGTCCTCGATCGCGTCCTCGGTGTCGCGCAGCATGGCCTGGGCCACGCGCAGCCACCGGACCCGGTCGCCCTCCAGGACGGCCAGGTCGCCGGGCGCGGCCTCATCTGCCGCCTCGTCCTCGACCATGGCGACCCACTGGGGGTCGTCGGCGCGGGTGCCCACCTCGGCCAGTGCTCTTCCTCCGATGCTGCGTTGTGGTGGGGGAAGCTCCGAAGCCCATCGACCCATGGGGGGACAGGTCCTCGGCATCCTCCGCCGGATGAACTCTACCGGCTGAGCCGGCCTTTTACGCCAATCGGAGTGCCACTCCGCAACCCTCCAGGCCATCGGTCGGCACGGTGTGCGGACCAGAAGAGGGGTTGCGCGGGCAAGACGCCTCTTCGAGGCTTCGGCCCTCAGGTTGCGCAGCGGCCGAACGACTCCAGCGCCACGAGGGCTTCCCAGATGGCGAGCAGGCCGCCCGAACCGTGGTCGGAGGGTGGCGGCCATCGCCGATCCTCGATGGCCAGGCCGGCCCGGCCGTAGGCGCCGGCCAGGCGGCCGGCGCCGTGGGTGCCGAGGGCAATGGTGGCGAGGTCCAGGTGGGCGGCTCGGAACCACGGGCCATGGCCGGCATCGGCTCCGGCCAGTAGGTGGGCCAGTTCGTGGGAGAGGACGTGCGCCTGGTCCATGCCCGGACCGATGCGCACCTCGGCCCTGCCGGCGGCCACCACCGCGGCCGAGCGGGCGCTGTCGGCCCGGGCCGCCCGAAGCGCAGGCACGACACCGCCCGCCGCCTCGGACCACCAGGGCGTGGCCGTCAGGCGCTCGATCAGCCACCGGCAGCCCCGCTCCCCCAGCCCCTCGGCGTAGGAGGTCTCGAGGAAGGCGGCGTCCTCGGCGTCGTAGACCCGCTGACGCTCCCCGTCACGGCCGCCCACGGCGATCAGCTTCAACCGCCTAGTGGTCCGAGCGGGAGGTCCAGGCCCCGAGCGGCCCAGCAGAGCTGGATGAGAGCGCCCGGCGGGCCGCCTCGACCTGTCGGCTGCCCAGGTCGGCGGAGTCGGCGGAGGACCGTCCGGCAGCCAAGCCGCCGTGGCCGGTGAACCCGGCGGCGGGGGCCAGCGAGCGCAACCGGGGATGAGCCCGGTCTACCCAGGCGTCAACCCGTTGAGCCCGGTCGGCCAGCACCAGGGCCACCGTGCTGCCGTCGGCCTCACCGCCCGGCGGGTGGGCGGCCATCTGGGCCAGCTCGGCCAGGCGCTCGCCCACCCGGACCCCGAAGCCGAACAGGAACTCTCGCTTCCAGGCCACCTGGCTGCTGGTGGCCGGGGGGCGCCGGACCTGCGCACCCGTTGGGCCGGCGGCCCGGTCCGACCAGGCGGCACCGGCCAGCCGGGTGGCCTGCAGCAGAAGGCTCGTGTAGAGCATCTCAACCCGGTCGGAGTCGTCGGCCACGCCCACCACGGTTGCCACCCGCCCGTCACGGGTGGTGTGGGTGAGGAGCCGGCAGCCGTGGTTCTCAGCCACGTGGTGGATGAGCTGCAGGCGGGCCCGTACGTACTGCCCGGAACCGAGGTCCACCGGCCGCTCCACCACCGGGCTGCGGTCGGTCGGCGCCCGGCTCGCCTCGAGCAGGGCGGCGTCGATCCGGTGCTTGGCCATCAGCTCGGCCGCCTTGTCGTACAGGGCGTCGGCCTCGGGCCCGAAGCTGGTGGATCCGGCCTTCTCCAGCAGCCCGCGGATGCGGCGCAACGCCCGCTCCTGCTCGCCCGCGTCCATCGGGGCGACCGTACCGGCGCGGCGTGACGCCGCAGCGCCATGCGCGCATTCGGGAGCCCTACCTGGAGATGGAGCGCTTGTAGGCGCGGATGGCGAGGGGGGCGCAGATGACAACGATCCCGATGACCCACATCCACGAGTACGCCATGGGGTGGGCTATCGACCACGGGTCGCCGGCCGCCGCCGGGGTGTTCGGGTTCCCGAACTGGACGCGCACGGCGTCGGCCACCGAGGTCACCGGGTTCCACTCGGCGACGACCCGCACCAGGCCGGGCATCGTGGCGGTGGGAGCAAAGGTGCTGGCCATGAACGTCACCGGGAACAGCACGGCGAAGCCGATGCCCTGCACCCCTTCGGGGGTGGCCACCAGGCTGCCCAGCAGCACGCCCACCCAGATCATGGCGAAGGCGAAGGCGAGGAGCAGGGCGTAGCCGACGACGGCGTCGGCGATGCCGTTGTGGATCCGCCAGCCGATGGCCAGGCCGCACAGCGACATGAGCACGATCGGCAGCGTGGACTTCAAGAGGTTGGTGACGGCATGGCCGCCGAGTACGGCGCCCGTCGAGATGGGCAGCGACCGGAACCTGTCGACCACCTGGTTCTTGCGGTCGTTGGCCAACGACATGGCGACCCCAAAGGCGGTGAAGACGATCGTCTGGGCGAATATCCCGCCCATGAGGAACTCGCGGTAGTTGCCGCCGCCGGGGATGCGGATGGCGCCGCCGAACACGTAGGCGAAGAGCACCACGAACATGATCGGCTGGATGGTGGCGTCGCTCAGCGCCTCGGGTTGGCGCCTGAGGTGCCTGAGGCCGCGGCGGGTGACCACCAGGGTGTCGTGGATGATGCCTCGAGGGGGCCGTAC
>JBBSHM010000001.1:0-131195 GCA_038253125.1 Acidimicrobiales bacterium | reverse complement strand
TCGTGGTGGCCACCCTGGCCGCCCTGGCCGAGGCCGGCGACGCCAAGACCCAGGAGGTGGCCCAGGCCATCGAGCGCTTCGGCATCGACACCGAGGCCATGAACCCCCTCTCCACCTGACCGCTCCTCCCGCCCGCTTCATCGCCGCCCGGGCGCGGGAACCCCCCGGAGCTGGTGCTCCGGGGGGGCGCCCCGGTCGGCGCCGATAGAGGAGCGGTGGGTGGCTAGTAGCGCTCGCGCTCGACGACGGTTCGGCTGCCGTAGGCCGAGTCGTCGACAGCGGTCCCACGCGTGCCCCGGCGGCGGGGGGCAAAGACCGCTAGGTCGACGGCGATGCCGACGATGCCAGCGAGCATCAGGATGATGCCGACGACCTTGATGTCGATGCCCGATACGCTGTAGTCCACCGCGAAGGTGAGAACGGCCCCTATTGCGATCAGGAAAACACCTGCACCGATACCCATGTCTGCTCCTTCGTTCCCGGGGAGTGTCCCCTGTCGGCCTGCTGAACCAACGGGTACCCCGTGGGCGGCACGAGTGAACGTGTTGGCCGCAGAAAGCGGGCATCTTCCGCAAAGGCCCCACGTGGCAGCATCTCCTCCCATGGCTCCGACGCTCAACCTCAGCCTCGACCCCAAGGCCGACGCCCTCCTCTCCCGGGACCCGTTGGCGCTGCTGATCGGCATGGTGCTGGACCAGCAGATTCCCCTGGAGAAGGCCTTCCGGGGCCCCTACGACCTGCGGAAGCGGCTGGGGGTCCGCAAGCTCGACGCCATGGCTCTGGCGGCCTGGGACGAGAACGAGCTGACCACGGCCTTTGTGACCCCGCCCGCCCTACACCGCTACCCGGCGGCGATGGCGACCCGGGTGCAGGCCCTGTGCCGAGTGCTGGTGGAGCGGTACGACGGCAAGGCCGAACGCGTCTGGGGCACAGCCGCCGACGGTGCCGACCTGCTGACCCGGGTGAAGGCGCTGCCCGGATTCGGCGAGCAGAAGGCGCGGATCTTCATAGCTCTCCTGGGCAAGCAGCTGGGCGTGGACGTCCCGGGCTGGCGGGAGGCGGCCGGCGCGTTCGGCGAGGACGGCAGCCGTCGGTCGGTGGCCGACATCACCGACGCCGAGAGCCTGGCCGAGGTGCGGGCCTTCAAGCAGCAGATGAAGGCGGCCGCCAAGGCCGCCAGCCCATCCAATCCATCACCGGCGGCCAAGCCCAGGCCGGCCAAGCCCAGGGCGGGCAAGGCGGCCAAGCGGGTGCAGAGTTGAAGGTCACGGTCAACGGCGACGACGTCACCCTTGATGACAGCTCAACCGCCTCGGACCTGCTCGTGCAGCTCGGCCTCGGGGCGCGGTGGGTACTGATCGAGCGCAACGGCACGCCGATTGACCGCTCCCGCCTGGCCACGACGGTCCTCGCCGAGGGTGACCGCCTGGAGCTGGTGCGGGCGGTGGCCGGAGGCTGATGGTCGAGCACCCCCGGCTGGTGGGACGCCGGGTCTACCTGTGCACCCCGGACCGCCCGGACCTCCAAAGGTTCCTCGCCGCCTGCGTGCGGGGCGGGGTCGACCTGGTGCAGCTCCGGGACAAGAACCTCGATGCCCGCCCCCTGCTGGCCCGGGCCCGCCTGGCGGCGGCCACGTGCCGCGACCTAGGGGTCCCGTTCCTGCTCAACGACCGCCCCGACCTGGCCCTCGGGTGCGGCGCCGACGGCGTCCACGTGGGCCAGGACGACGTCACGCCGACCTTGTGCCGCCGGATCCTCGGGCCGGACGCGCTGATCGGCCTGTCAACCCACGCTCGGGAGCAGCTGACGGCCGCCGACGACGAACCCGTCGACTACACCTCGGCCGGCCCCGTGGTCGCCACCCCCACCAAGCCGGGCCGGGCGGGAGTCGGGCTCGGCTACGTCACCCACGCCGCCGACCACGGCGTGCGCCCCTTCTTCGTGACGGGCGGAGCCACACCGGCCTCGGTCCCGGCCATCGTGGCCGCCGGCGGCCGACGGATCGTCGTGGTCCGCTGGCTCACCGAGGCCGACGAGCCGGAGAAGGCGGCCCGCGCCCTGCGCACCGCCCTCGACCGCGCCATCAGCGATCAGCGACCGGCAGAACGGCGCGGCTACAGGTAGCGGGCGATGCCCACCACGTTCGGGTGCCGTTCGGCCGCCGAGCCCTGGAACGGGGCGTCGCCAAAGCTGAATAAGCCACCGTCTCCGGCGGCCAGCCAGTAGCCCTCCCCCGTGGCCGTGGCGGCCATCCCCCGGATCGGGCTGACCAGCCTGGTGGCACCGGTCGAGCCGTGGTACCCGGCGTTGCCAAAGGTGAAGATCCCGCCGTCTGACGCCACCAGCCAGTAGCCGCCACCTCCGGTGGGGGCCATGCCGACGATCGGCTGGTTGAGCACCATGGCGCCGGTCGAGCCGAGGAAGGCGGCGTCGCCGAACGTGAAGATGCCCCCGTCGCTGGCCACCAGCCAGTAGCCCCTGCCCGATGGGGTGGCCGCCATGCCGACGATCGGCTTGTTGAGGCGCTCCGCCCCGGTGGAACCGAAGAAGGCGGCGTCGCCGAAGGAGAAGATGCCACCGTCGCTGGCCACCAGCCAGTAGCCCTTCCCAGACGGCGTCGCCGCCATAGCGAGGATCGGCTTGTTCAGCCTCGTCCCCCCCGTGGAGCCCAGGAACACGGCGTCGCCGAAGGAGAATATCCCCCCGTCGCCCGCCACCCCCCAGTAGCCGGCGCCACTCGGGGTCGGCGCCATGCCCACCACGGGCAGCTGGGGCGGGAGCGGCAGGGCCCCGTAGCTCGGGGCGGCGAAGGGGTAGGCGAGGCCGCTATCCGACATCAGCCAGTAGCCCCGCCCCGGCGCCGGGTCGCCGACGGGAGCGGAGGGCGGCTCGGGTGTGGGCGACGGCGGGGGCTCCGGTGCGGAGGGCGGCGGCGGGTTGGGCGGCGACGTGGCCCCTTGGCGATACCACGACGTGAGGGCGTCGGCCCCGTCCCAACTCAGGGAGAAGTGGACGTGGTCGGTGTGGGGGACCGGCCCGGTGTAGGGCTGCCAGCCCCGGTCGGCGGCGTAGGACTTCCAGACCTGCCGGTTCCAGATGATGTACATGATCCCTAACCGCCGAGCCATGGCGTCGGCGTTGCCGTACTGGTCGGTCGCCAGCATCCAGGTCAGGAAGTCACTGGCGATCGCCACCTGGGCCGGGTCGCTGGCGTTGACCGCCCAGTCGAAGGCCCGACCCTCCTTGTGCTCGGACTGGCCGCCGACGTCGCAGGGCCGTCCGATGCCGAACGACGAGGTCGACGGGTAGGTGGCCTCGACGAGCGCTTCCAGGGCGAGGGCGCCGGGCTTGGGGGTGGGATCGCAGGTGGTCTGGCCCGCGTAGGCGGCCAGTGGCTCGATGTCGGGTCCGAAGGCGGGCGTGGCCGGCGCCGCCTCGGCAGCCGGACCGCTCTCCAGCGCCCCGAGAAGCAGAGCGACGACCAGAGCGACCGTGGCCAGAGCGGAACGACGGCAGCGCATCAGGTTTGATTGGCGCGCAGCATGGGCAATTAACTCCTAGGTGCTCCTGTGCCTTGGTCTGGCACGGGCTCGCGTCGGTTGTCACCATAGCGCCCGGTTCGTCCCGCGGCCAGGGGAGCGTCAGTTGTCGCCCGGGGGCGTGACCTCACGGTCGAGCCAGCCGAGCAGGACGGCGATGGCCCGTGGGTCGTGTCGAAGCTGATGGCCGGCCGCACTCACCACCCGAAGGTCGGCGTGCTCGTCGGTCGCGTCGACCAGGGCCCGGGCGTCGACCATGGGCACCTTGTCGTCGTCGCTGCCGTGCACTATGAGGAGTGGCCGCGGTGGGATCCGGTGGATCAGCCGCAGGGGCCGCGTGTCGCGAAGCTCCCGGGTCCACCGCTCCAGATCGGGGGGGAAGTCGGGGTCACGTACCACCCCGACGGTCCGGGCGTGGTCGAGGAAGCGTCGGGGGTCGGCGGCCCAGTCGTCGAGGTCGGCCGGGGCGGCGAAGCTGGCGACGCCGAGGACCCGTTCGTCCTCCGCGGCCAGGCACAGCGAGAGGGCACCGCCGAGGCCGAAGCCGCACAGCCACGCCCCGGCGACATCCGGCTCGGCGAGCAGCGCATCCAGGCCGACCCGCAGGTCGCGCTGCCATCCGACCAGCGAGAAGTCGCCCTCGCTCCGTGCCATGCCCCGCAGGGCGACCGAGAGGCACACCCAGCCCGACTCGGCGGCGACGCGGTCGGCCAGCTCGGGGTAGGTCGACCACCCGCGGGCGGCTCCCTGAGCCGGCTCGGGGAAGGGATGGGCTATGAGCAGGCCCGAGCGGCTGCGGGCCCCTCCCGCGGCCGACGCCTGCGGGCGGGCAAGGTGCGCCTCCAGACGGAGGCCTTCGCTGACCAGCTCCACGGCCGGCGGCCCTTATGCCTGGTGCTCAAACCGGCGGTTCTGAAACCGGTTGTCATCGAAGCGGGTGGGGCGGGGGGCCATGCGCAGACATTCAAGCGCGATGGCCCCCGCCCACCGCTACTCCTCGGCGGGCGGGCCGACGGCCGAGATGGCCTGGAGGTAGGCCAGCTGGGCGGCGATGACGGCCTGCACCTGGTGGGCGCTCACGTCCGGTCCGCTCTGGAGGGCCTTGTCGAGCACGGCGGCCACGGCGTCCGCCTCGTCCACCACCACCTCGCCCTCGACCGGGTCACCGGTAGTGCTGCCGGCCAGCCCGAGGGTGCGGAGGTGGTCGAGGCTCAGGTCCAGGATCTGACGCACCTCGTCGTAGGACAACTGGGCGGTGACGTCCTCCGGCAGGTGGTTCGCCACCCAGCTGACGGCTTCGTCCAGGTCAAACACGGCCCGAGGCGGCAGGGCGTCGAGTCGTCGGGCCTCGCGGCCGATCGCCCCGGCCGCCACCGCCATGACGAGGGCGATGACGACGACCGAGATGACGATGGCCACGGTCTGAACCTACCGGCCGGAGCGTGGCAGGCTCGGGCGATGGCGACGCCGGTGCGGCTCCACTGGACCGACGCCTCAGCCGAGGTCCACTCGCTCGTCGTCGGGCCGCTCGACAACAACGTCTTCGTCGTCCGGTGCCGGCGGACCGGCGACGCGGTGCTGCTGGACGCGGCCAACGAGCACGATCGGCTGCTGGCGGTCTGCCAGGAGCTCGGGGTCCGCCGGGTGCTCGAGACCCACGGCCACTGGGACCACATCCAGGCCGTGCCGGCCCTGCGCGATGCCGGGTACGACGTGGCCGTGACCGCCGCTGACGCCGACATGCTGCCGGCCTACGACTCGCTTCTCGAGGACGACTCGGTGATCGAGGTCGGCGACCTTCGCCTGCGCACGCTCGCCACCCCCGGCCACACCCCCGGTTCCATGTGCTTCCTGCTCGACGGCTCTCCGCTGCTGTTCAGCGGCGACACGCTCTTCCCGGGCGGCCCGGGCACCACCAGGGCCGGCGGCGACTTCCCGACGATCCTGGCCTCGATCGACCGGCGGCTCTTCACGCTCGACCCCGACACCGTGGTGCTGCCCGGGCACGGGGCTGACACCACAATCGGCGCCGAGCGCCCTCACCTGCAGGAGTGGGCTGACCGAGGCTGGTGACGGGTCGGCGACGCCGACACGCCGCGGCGGACAGGCCAGTGGACCCTACGGGGCTAACGGGCCCGACAGGGCCGACAGGGCCGCCGTTACGATGCGCAGCCGTGAGCCCTCCGCGCTGCCGGGCCAGATGCCGGCCGGGGGTGCTGTGAGGCTGCCCTCGGGCGCCCGGGGGGTGCTGCCGAGCCAGCGCCTCCACCAAGCGATCGACGAGGGCATCATCTCGGCCGGCGGCTTCACCATCCCGGCGCAGAACGTCCAGCCGGCCAGCCTCGACCTGCGCCTCGGCGAGGTCGCCTACCGGATCCGATGCAGCTTCCTGCCCGACCGTCACACCGTCGACGTGAAGATGAAGGACTACATCCTCGGCGAGCTGGACCTCCACAAGGCGGGGGCTCTGCTCGAGACCAACCGCCCCTACCTGATCCCGCTGAAGGAGCGGGTCTGCCTACCGGCCGGGATCCGGGCGAAGGCCAACCCGAAGAGCTCGACCGGCCGAGCCGACGTGTTCACCCGGGTCATCACCGACGAGAGCTACCGCTTCGACGAGGTGGCCGACGGCTACGACGGTCCCCTATACCTGGAGGTGGTCCCCCTGTCGTTCGCCGTGCGGGTCCGCGAGGACCTGAGCCTGAACCAGCTCCGCCTGTCCGCCGGCCGGGCCGAGCTGAGCGACGACGACATCCGCGAGCTCCACGCCGAGACCCCGCTGTTGTTCAACCGGGGCAGACCGGTCCCCCCCGACCGGCTCGCCCTGGCCGATGGGATGTTCCTCAGCCTCGACCTGCGGGGCGACGCCGACGGTCGGGTGGGCTACCGGGCCCGGGACAACGCCCCCCTGCTCGACCTGACCGCCACCCGGCCGGCCGATCCCCGGCCCTATTGGGAGGCGGCCGAGCGCGAGGACGGCGACAGGATCGTCCTGTCGCCGCAGCGCTTCTACCTGCTGATGTCAAAGGAGTCGGTACAGATCCCGCCGAACCTGGCATCGGAGATGACGGCGTACGACCCGACGAGCGGCGAGCTGCGCACCCACTACGCCGGGTTCTTCGACCCCGGATTCGGCTACGACCCGGAGGGAGCGCTCCAAGGCTCACGCGCCGCCCTCGAGGTACGGGCTCACGACGTCCCCTTCATGGTCGAGAGCGGCCAGCGCGTGTGCAAGCTGACCTTCGAGCACATGCTCGAGCCGCCGGAGCAGCTCTACGGAGCAGGCATCGGCTCCAGCTACCAGGGCCAGGAGGAGACGCTGGGCAAGCACTTCCTGCGCCCACCCAACGCTGACCGGCCGGCCCCGACCCCACCCCTCGAAGGCGACGGCCCCTCGTTGGCCGGCCCGGACTGACGCGGTGGATGCCATTGAGGTGCTGTTCGCCCGGCGCTCCACCGGGCGGCTGGTGGCGCCAGCGCCAGGTGGCGAGGAGCTGCAGACGATCCTGCGGGCCGCCGCCGCCGCCCCCGACCACGAACGGCTGCGGCCCCTCCGCTTGACCGTCCTGGAGGGGGCGGCCCTGGACGCCTTCGGGCAGGCGCTGGCCGACGCCTACGACGCCCGCTGCGCCGGAGCCGGGGCCGAGCCCGTCGCCGCCAAGCGGGACAAGGAGCGGACCAAGCTGGGCCGAGCTCCGCTCGTCCTGGTGGTGTCGGCCGTGCACCGGCCCTCGAACAAGGTGCCGTGGGAGGAGCAGCTGGCGGCGGCGGCCGCCGCCGCCCAGAACGCCTGCCTGGCCGCCACCGCCCTCGGGTACGGCTCGATGTGGCGGACCGGCGACCCGTCCCGGGACCCGCTGGTGAAGGCGGCTCTCGGGCTCGGCCCCGGCGATGCCATCGTGGCCTGGCTCTACCTGGGCTCGTACCGCGACGGTGCGGCCCCGCAACCGAACGAGCCGGGCCTGGAGGGCGTTCTCCTGCCGTGGCCGCCGCCATGAGCTTTACCTGCCCCTTACGTGGTCCGAAGGGCCTGCTGACGGCCACGTCGCTACCTTGCGCGACATGGACACCTCTGTGCCTTCGATCACCCATCCCCATCGCATCATCGCCCGGGCGGCGGCGGTGGTCGGCCTCCTCGGCATCACCCTCATCCACCTGCTCGACCTCCAGAGCAAGGTCCACGAGACGCCCTACCTGGCCGTGGCCTACGTCGTGCTGATCGCCGCCGCCCTGGCGGCCGCGGCGATGCTCGTGCATCGCGACGACCGGCGGGCATGGATCGCCGCCGGCGTCATCGCGGTGGCAACGCCTCTGGCCTACGCCATCAACCGCACCATCGGGATGCCGGCGGCGACCGACGACATCGGGAACTGGCTCGAGCCGCTCGGCCTGGCGTCGCTCTTCGTCGAGGGGACCACCGCCGCCGTCTGCGTCTACGCGCTCGCCGACCGGTAGGCGGAGCCGCCGCCAGGCGGGCGGGAGCTCAGGAGCGGTCATCCATAGAGCCGCACGCGCCTTAGCCTCCCCCGGCTGTGCCTCGCGTCCTGGTCGTGGAGGACGACGAGGCCATCGCCCACGCGGTGGTGCGGGCGCTCCGGCGGGACGGTCATGATGCCGTGCGGGTCGGCGCCGGCGCGACGGCGCTCGCCCTCGTGGCCCGCGAGAGCTTCGACCTCGTCCTGCTCGACCTCGGCCTGCCGGACCTGGACGGGCTGTCCGTCTGCCGTGAGCTGCGCCACCTCGACCCCGAGCTGCCGGTGCTCATGCTCACCGCCTGCGCCGACGAGCTCGAGGTGATCGTCGGCCTGGACGCCGGAGCCGACGACTACGTGACCAAGCCCTTCCGGATGGGCGAGCTGCTGGCCCGGGTCCGGGCCCGGGTCCGGGTCCGGACCGGCACGACGGTCTCGGCGGGCGACGTGACCATCGACGTCGCCGGTCGGCGGGCCTGCCGCGACGGCCGCCGGCTCGAGCTCTCGGTCAAGGAGTTCGATCTCCTCACCCTGCTGGTCCGCAGGGCCGGTGCCGTCGTGACCCGCGAGACGATCATGACCGAGGTCTGGGACGAGAACTGGTTCGGTCCCACCCGGACCCTTGACGTCCACATGTCGGCACTGCGGCGCAAGCTGGGTGACGACGCGTCTGAGCCCCGTTGCATAGCGACTGTGCGAGGCGTCGGGTTCCGCTTCGAGCGCGCCTGATCCGATGCGGCGCCGCATCGTCGTCGCCACCGTCACGGTGGCCGTCGCCGGGATCCTGGTGTTCGGGTTGCCTCTCCTCGTGGTCGCCCGCCGTGTGGTCCACGATGACGAGGTCCGCCGCCTGGACCGCGAGGCGGACTCGGTGGCCTTCGCCGTCCAGGAGGACGTCGAGGCCGGGCGCCCCGTGAGCCCTGGCACCATCGCCGGAGTCGCACGATCCGGCCGCTACGTCGTCGTGGTCGACCCGCAGCAGCGGAGGACCGTCGTCGGGGCGCCGATCGCGGGCCGCTCGATCAGCGCCGAGGTGCGGACGTTGTCGGCCACGGTCCGCCTCCAGGCCTCGGCCCGCCATGCCGACGAGCGGACCGTCGCGGCCACAGCCGTAGTTCTCGGCCTGGCCGCGGCCGGTGTGGCTGTCGCCGTCGCTCTCGCCGTCCTCGTCGCCCGGCGCCTCGTGCGCCCGCTCTCGGGCCTGGCCGAGGTGTCGACCCGGATCGGGGCTGGTGACTTCTCGGCCCGTGCCGACGGGTGTGGGATCGCCGAAGCCGACGCCGTCGCCCTGGCGCTCAACGCCACGGCCCGCCGCATCGAGGACCTGCTCGAGGCCGAGCGCAGCTTCTCGGCGAACGCCTCCCACCAGCTGCGGACGCCGCTCACGGCCATCCGCATCCATGTCGAGGAGCTGGCGGGATCGAGCGATCCCGGTACGAGCTCCGAGGCCCGGACCGCTCTTGCTGAGGTCGACCGCCTCGACGGCACCATCGCCGACCTCCTCACCTTCGCCCGCCGCGGCCGCAGCGGGCGAATGGAGGACCTGGACGTCACCGGGCTTCTCGACGGGCGCTCGGAGACCTGGCGGCGCCTGGCCGCCACCCTGGGCCGGCAGGTCCTCATCAGCAGCGAGCCCGGCTGCCGGGCCCGGACGTCGGCGCCATCCGTCGGCCAGACCCTCGACGCGCTCGTCGACAACTCCCTGCGCCACGGGGCGGGCGAGGTGACGGTAACGGCCCGGACCCACGGCCGCTACGCCGAGATCACCGTCTTCGACGAAGGCCACGGCATCCCCGCCGGCGCCGAGGGTCTGGTGTTCGAACGCCACCTCTCCCTGAACGGCGGCACCGGTGTAGGCCTGTCGCTGGCCAGGGCCCTGGTCGAGTCCGAAGGCGGCCGCCTGGACCTGGTGTGCCCTCGTCCCCCAAAGTTCCGCATCCTCCTCCCCGCCCCCTAGCCACCGACGACCGCAGCGCGAGGAGGCCGGAGACCAGAGGAGCCGGGTCCGCCCGCGGGTCGGGCCGACCGCGGCGCGCCGGGGCCGGAGGCCTGTGAGTTTCTCCTACGGCCGTAGTGCAAATAGACTGGGTGGTCGTGGCAGCCCCCCTGTTCGAGGTCGATGGCCTGCAGGTGTCGGTCGAGGGCACCGAGATCCTGAAGGGTGTCGACCTCACCGTCGGTGCCGGCGAGCTCCACGCCCTGATGGGCCCGAACGGCTCGGGCAAGAGCACCCTGGCCCAGACCCTCCTGGCCAACCCCGAGTACGAGGTGACGGCCGGATCCCTGCGCCTGAAGGGCGAAGACATCACGGCGTGGCCGGTCGACGCCCGGGGCAAGGCGGGCATGTTCCTGGCCTTCCAGTACCCCGAGGAGATCCCGGGGGTGCCGATCCGCCAGTTCCTGCGCCAGGCTCTGGGAGCCCGCAAGGGGATCGCCGACCTGTCGGTGCTCGAGACCCGCCTGGCCATCATGGACTGGTGCAAGCGGCTTGAGATCGACGACTCGATGATGGACCGCTACCTCAACGAGGGTTTCTCCGGGGGCGAGAAGAAGCGCAACGAGATCCTGCAGATGGCGGTGCTCGAGCCGGACATCGCCATCCTGGACGAGACCGACTCGGGCCTCGACATCGACGCCTTGAAGGTGGTGGCCAAGGGGGTGCAGGAGGTGCGGCGGTCTCGCCCGGACCTGGGCGTGCTGCTCATCACCCACTACATGCGGATCCTCGACCTGCTGGCCCCCGACGTGGTGCACATCATGCTCGACGGCCGCATCGTCGAGACCGGGGGCGTGGAGCTGGCCCGGCGGCTGGAGACCGACGGCTACGAGGCGTTCCGGCCATGACCTCGATCGGTCTCATGGACGTGGCCCGGCGCCAGGACGACTTCCCGGTCCTGGCCCGCAAGGTGCACGGCGAGCGCCTGGTGTACCTCGACTCGGCCGCCACCTCGCAGAAGCCGAGGGCTGTCCTCGACGCCATGACCCGCTTCTATGAGACGTCGAACGCCAACATCCACCGCGGCACCTACCAGATGGCCGTCGAGTCCACCGAGGCCTACGAGGCGTCTCGCCGGGCGGTGGCCCGCTTCATCGGCGCGCCGTCGTGGCGTGGGTTGGTGTTCACCAAGAACGTCACTGAGGCCATCAACCTGGTCGCCGTCAGCTGGGGTGGAGCCAACCTCACTGAGGGCGACGTGGTGGTCCTCACCGAGATCGAGCACCACGCCAACCTCGTGCCGTGGATGATGCTTCGGGACCGCATCGGGATCGAGCTGCGGTTCATCCCCATGGCCGAGGACTTCAGCCTGGACCTCACCCACCTCGACCAGCTGCTCGACGGGGCCAAGCTGATCGCCTTTTCCGCCATGTCGAACGTGCTGGGCACGCTCACCCCGATCCGCCGGATCGTCGACGCTGCCCACGCCGCCGGCGCCCTGGCGCTGGTCGACGGCGCCCAGCTGGTGCCCCACGTGCCCACCGACATCGCCGCCCTCGACGTTGACTTCTTCGGCTTCACCGGCCACAAGATGTGCGGGCCCACCGGCATAGGCGGTCTGTGGGCCCGGCCCGAGCTGCTCGAGGCCATGCCACCCTTCCTCGGGGGCGGCGAGATGATCCGCGACGTCCGCCTCGAGGGCTTCACAACAGCCGAGGTCCCCACCAAGTTCGAGGCCGGCACGATGCCCTTCGCCGAGGCGGTCGGCCTCCACTCCGCCGTCGAGTACCTCAGCGCCCTCGGCATGGACGCCGTGCGCGAGCACGAGGTGTCGCTCACCGGCTACGCGATGCGGGCCCTGCGGGAGCGCCACGGCGACGACATCACCATCTACGGGCCGAGTGACCCGACCATGCGGGGTGGGGCGCTGTCCTTCACCTACAAGGGCATCCACCCCCACGACGTGTCCCAGGTCCTGGACCAGAAGGGCATCTGCGTGCGGGCCGGCCACCACTGCGCCAAGCCGCTGATGCGCCGCCTCGGGGTGGGGGCAACCACCCGGGCGTCGCTGTACCTCTACAACGACGAGGCTGACGTTGACGCTCTGGTCGACGGTTTGGCGGACGTCGACGACCTGTTCTCGCTGTAGCGCACAAGGGTAGAAAGGGATCCCATGGCCGGCCTCGAGGACCTGTACCGCGAGATCATCCTCGATCATTACCGCAGCCCCCGCAACCGGGGCGAGCTCGAGTCGCCCCCTGCTCAGCGGGTCGAGGGCTTCAACCCGCTGTGCGGCGACGAGGTGGTGCTCTTCGTCAACGTGGACGACGGGTCCGTCGCCGACATCAAGGTGTCAGGGCAGGGGTGCTCGATCAGCCAGTCGTCGGCGTCGATGATGAGCGCGGCGGTGAAGGGCAGGAGCGTGCCCGAGGCTCGGGCGCTGATCCGGCGCTTCAAGGGCCTCATGTCCATCCATGAGCAGGCGCTGGGGGGCGAGGCGGACGACGATCCCGACGGCCTGGGCCCCGAGGAAGGGGCACGGGACGACTCCGAAGTAAAGCTGGGCGACCTCGAGGCCCTGCAGGGCGTCGTGAAGTTCCCGGTTCGCATCAAGTGCGCAACTCTGTCGTGGAACACCCTCACCGAGGCCCTCGACGAGGCGGAGTCCGGCGGGACCTGAGCCCGGTGCCGGTTAGGTTGAACGTCGGCTATGCTCTGGTCTGCCTGGGGTGCGGGTCCGCCACCTGCTCCCGGGAAGTGGCGCTGCGCACCCGCCGAGCGCAGCAGCCGCCGCGAAGGGGGAGCTTCGGCTCCCCCTTCGTGCTATCCAGGACCGGGTCCGGCCAGCCCTGAGGAGCACTTGATGAAGGTCGACGTCCGGTAGCCCGCCTGCCCACGGCGCTGGCGCCAATGCGCCACCGTCCGTTCGCCGTCATGTGGACAGCCGGCATTGTCTCCAACGCGGGTTCGTGGATGGAGACGGTGGCGGTCGGGGCGCTGATCAAGGCCACGACGGGTCGCGACGCCCTCGTGGCCGTCGCCGCCGTGGCCGCCTTCCTGCCCATCGGCCTGCTGTCGCCGTTCGGCGGGGCCCTGGCCGACCGGCTCGACCGGCGCCGCTTCATCATCATCCTCAACTGCTTCGAAGCGGCGGTGGCAGCCTGCCTGGCCGTGCTGGCCTACCGGGGCCAGGCCACCCCGGGCGTGGTCACCGCCCTGGTGTTCGTCGAGGGCTGCTCGGCCGCCCTGCGCCTGCCCTTCCTGCAGGCCCTGCTCCCCGACCTCGTGCCGGCCGACGACCTGCTGGGGGCGGTGGCGCTCGGCTCGGCTCAGTACAACGTCGACCGCGTCCTCGGCCCGGCGCTGGCTGCCGTGGTCATCCTGTACGGGTCGTTCGGGACCGCCTTCGCCATCAACGCCCTGTCGTTCTTCGCGGCGGTGGCGGCCACGGCCTCGATCCGCCTGCCCCCGCCCCCCGAGCGGGAGTCAAGCGGGGTGCTGGCCCGCATCAGAGCCGGCGCCCGGGCCGCCCGGGCCGAGCCCGGGTGCCGCGCCGCCCTCGGCCTCATCGCCGTCACCGCCCTGCTCGTTTCACCGTTCATCGCCCTGGTGGCCGGGCGGGCCGGCTCGCTGGTCCACGGAGGTGGCCGAGAGGTGGCGCGGGCCACCGGCGTGCTCACCACCGCCCAGGGGATCGGCGCCGTGATAGGCGCCCTGGCGGTGCCGGGCCTGGCCGTGCGCTTCGGGCGCCGACGGACCCTGCTGGCCTGGCTGGTCTGCACCCCGGCCCTCGTCACCGTCTACGCCTGGATGCCCACCCTGCCGTCGGCGGCGGTCGCCATGGTTCTCCTGGGCGCCTCCTACATCGGGGTGCTCACCGGGCTTCAGACCGTCGTCCAGGTGCGAGCCCCCGCCGCCTTCCGGGGCCGGGTCGTGTCCCTCTTCCTCGTCGCCCTCGGCACGCTCTACCCCCTCGGAGCCCTCTGGCAAGGCGTGGTCGGCGACGCCGTCGGCCTGCGCTGGGCCACCACCCTCGGCGCCGGCACGCTGTTGGTCGTGATCGTCGCCCTGGCCCTGCTCCGCCCCGGCACCCTCCGCGCCCTCGACCCGAGGGCAGCCGCTCCGGGGCCCACCAGCCTCAGACCTTGAACGCGCAGCAGCGAAAACGCTTCAGCGGGTCAATCAGCGGACGTCGTCACAGCCTCGTCGCCGCTAACCGGGCACGACGCTCACGCCAGCGGGTCGCCGAAGGGGTCGTCGGGCGGGGCGGAGACCGGGGGGGCCAGGCCGGGGGGGGTGGGGTCGGTCGGGTCGTCGGGCTCGAACTGGGCGTAGCCCTCGCCCTCCAGGCGCTCGGCCAGCTCAGGGCCGCCGGAGGCGACGATCTGGCCGCGGGCCAGTACGTGGATGTGGTCGGCCCGCAGCTCGGTCAGGAGCCGGCTGAAGTGGGTGATGACCAGGACGCCGAGGCCCCGCTCGGTGGTCTCCGCCTCGATGCGGCGCGACACGGCCCGCAGGGCGTCGATGTCGAGGCCCGAGTCGATCTCGTCCAGTATGGCGAAGCGGGGCTGGAGGACGCCCAGCTGCACGGTCTCGTTGCGCTTGCGCTCGCCGCCGGACAGGTCGACGTTCAGCGGACGGTCGAGGAAGCGGCGCTCGAAGCCCACCCGGTCGGCCTCCTCGGCCAGTCGGGGCCCGACCAGCGCAGGGTCCCGGCCGCCGGCCACGAACGATGCGCTCAGGGCGTCGACCAGCGAGACGCCGGCCACCTCGAGCGGCTTCTGCATGGCCAGGAACACCCCGGCCTGAGCGCGCTGCCAGGTGGGCAGGCCCAGCAGCTCGAGCGGGTCACCGTCGCCCTCGATCCGCACCGAGCCGCCGGTGACGGCGTAGCCGGGCCGGCCCAGGAGCAGGGCGGCGAGGGTGCTCTTGCCCGACCCGTTCGGGCCCATGATGGCGTGCACCTCGCCGGCACCGATGCTGAGGGAGATCCCCTGGACGATCTCCCGGTCCGGGATCCCGCCGCGCAGGTCGTCCACGACCAGGCGCGCCGTGCCTGCCTCGCCGGCGGACGAGCTCATGGCAGCTCCAGCCAGACGTCGTCGCCCTCGGCCGAGATCTCATAGACCGGCACGGGGAGGGTGGCGGGCAGGGTCTGCGGCTCGCCGGTGCGCAGGTCGAACGAGCTGCCGTGCTTCCAGCACTCGAGGGCGCAGTCGTCGGCCAGCACCTCACCCTCTGACAGGCTGATCTCGGCGTGGCTGCAGGTGTCACCCAGCGCGTACCAGTCGTCGGATAGCCGCACGACGGCGATGCGGCGCTCACCGACGTCGAAGCGGCGGACCTCGCCGTCGGCCAGGTCGGTGGTCGAGCACAGGCGCTGGCGGCTCATGTCGCCACCTCGACCCGGCGGGCCAACTCTAGCGAGATGGGCTCGCGCAGGCCGGGAATTGGCGAGCGGGCCAGCACGTCGTCCAGGAAGCCGAGGACGATGAGCCGGTCGGCCACCTTGGCCGGCACGCCGCGAGCTTCGAGGTAGAAGCGCTGCTGCGGGTCGATCGGCCCCACGGCCGAGGCGTGGCTGCAGGCCAGGTCGTTCTCGTCGATCTCCAGGTTCGGCACCGAGTCGGCATGGGCGGTCTCAGACAGCACCAGGTTCCTGTTCGTCTGGAAGGCCTTGGTGCCCTTGGCTCCCTTGTGCACCCTGATCAGCCCGCTGTAGACGCCGTGGCTGTGGCCGCCGACGGCGCCCTTGAAGACCAGCTCCGAGCGGGTGCGGGGGGCCAGGTGCTCCTGCATGGTGCGGAAGTCGTGGATCTGGTCGCCGTCGCCCACGTAGGCGGCCAGCAGCGTGCTCTCGCCGCCCTGGCCGGTGAGGGCGGCATCGGTGCGCAGCCGGGCGTAGGCCCCCCCCAGGGCGACGGCCAGGCTCTGGAGGGTGGCGTCGCGCTCGACCCGGCTGCCGTTGTGGGCCACCGACCAGGCGGCCGGGCCGAGGGCCTGCACGGCGGCGTGGCGCAGGTGGGCGCCCTGTTCGGCGACGAGCGCGGTGATGGGCAGCACCAGGGCGCCGGCCGGGTCGTCGGCGCCGACGAACACCTCTACCACCGAAGCCTCGGCTCCCTCCCGGGCATGGACCACCAGGCGGGGGCAGGCCAGCACGCCTCCGCCGGTGACGACGTGGACCACAAGGAGGGGCTCGGCCACGGCCCGACCCCGGGGGATGACCACGGCCAGGGGGCTCGGCATGAAGGCGTCGTGCAGGTCGCTCAGGGCATCATGCGGTGGGTCCACGGCGTCGAGCAGCTCGCTCGAGGCCTCCTCCACCACCAGCCCGTCGCCGTGGGCGTGGACGAGCGTTCCGTCGACGGTGAACGCCAGCCCCGCGCACCCGGCGAGGGCGGCGATCAGCTCGGCGGCCAGGCCCTCGATCGGGCGGTGGTCCTTCGGCCCCGGCCCGGCCGGGTGGTAGGCGGCCAGGTCGAGCTTGTCGATGGGGCTGTAGCGCCACACCTCCTGGGCGGAGGTAGGCAGCACGCTGGCCGCCAGCCGCTCGGCCGCCGCCACCCTCCGGTCCACCAGCCATCCCGGGCCGTCCAGCGACCCGGCGGCCTCGACGGAGAAGGGGGAGTCCACGAACCGCCGAGCCTAATAAAACCTACGGCCGTAGTGGAAATTGTGGGCCGCCCAAAATCTGGTCGGATGTCAGAGGGTGAAGAAGCCTTCGGCTACCGGGGTGACGGCGCCGCCGACCCGGAGGGTGTTGCCGGCGTGGACCTGGATGCGGCAGGGCCGACCGATCTCGTCGCCCTGGTAGATGGTGAGGTCGGCGTCGGTCCCCCAGCGGGCGCGGGCCAGGCGGCCGAAGGGGCCAGCGGCTGAGCCGGTGCCGGGGTCCTCGGCGATGCCGAGGCCGGGGCAGAACACCCGGGCATGAAGGGTGCGGTCGTCGAGGCGGCGCACCGCAGCCACCGAGGCGGTGCGGTGGCGGCGCTGGAGCCGGGCCACCGCCGGCAGGTCCGGGCCCAGCCCGCCGATGGGTGCCTCGGTCGGCACCAGCAGGTGGCGGATCCGCCCGCCTCGGCCACGACCGCCGCCTCGGCGCCGGCCAGACCCAGGGCGGCGATGGCCTCGGTGGCGTCCACCTCCTCGAACGACGGCTCCGGTGCCTCCATCACCGCCCCCTGGGCGGTGACCTCGACCGTCACCGTGGCGCCCTCGCTGCGCTGGGTCCACCGGCCGGGTCCGAGGACCCAGGCCGTGCCGAGGGTGGGGTGGCCGGCGAAGGCGAGCTCGGCGGCCGGGGTGAAGATGCGGACCTCATACTCCCCGTCGGCGACGACGACCGGGAATGCCGTCTCGGACAGGTTCACCTCCCGGGCCAGCGCGGCCATGACCGGCGGCGGCACCGGGTCGAGCACCACGCACAGGGCGTTGCCGGCCAACGGCCGCTCGGTGAACACGTCGACGATCCGGTAGGCCAGGCGCACCGGCCCAGGCTGGCCGGAGGAGGGCTTCAGCGCCGACGCTTCTTCCAGAACTGCCACCGGGGCGGGTTCTCGGCGGCGACGCGCTGGCGCTCCCGCTCGGCCCGCACCTGGGCCACGATCGTTGGGCCTGCGGTGTTGATGATGTCCTCGGCCTGGTCGAGCAGCGTGCCGATGTCGGGGCTCTGCGGCTCGTCGGGCGTGGCCGGCGACACCAGCGATCCACGATGGAAGGCGACATCGCCGATCCGGCGCTCGAAGCGTGGGCAGGTCGCCGGGCAGCGCCAGGGCGCCTCGGGAGCGAGGTCAAGGCTGCAGAAGCGGGCGGTGTCGCCGCTGGCGTAGGTACGGCTCTGGAAGTGCTTGCACTCCTCCCGCATCGGCACACCCTGATTCTGCCAGCGTCCACCGCGCTCTGCGACACCCAGCCCCCGGCGCGGTAGCCACGGCCCGTCGCTGGGAACAGAACCCCCATGCCCGAGCCCCACGACGAGATCGAAGACGGACTCGAAGACGAGACCGAAGTCGACACCGAGAACGCTGGCGTTGACGAGGTCGAGACCGGCCACGAGAGCTTCCTCGACAGGCTCCGGGGCGGAGGCATCGGCACCGAGGACCCGATGATCGTCGGTGACGCCGGCCCCACCGACATCCCGCCCGGCAGCGACGGCGACTCGCCTCTGGTCACCACCGACGAGCCCGTAGACCACCTCGAGGTCTGACCCGCTAGATCGGGCTCTGGCGCAGCCAAGGGTGGGGTCGGTTCCGGTCCAGCCTGGTCGGCCCGGGACGAAGCGCCCCGTCAGTCGCTGTCGGGACCCTCGTACAGGCGCTCGCGGGCCTGGATGAGGTGGTACAGCAGGAGTAGCTGGGTGAGGGCCAGCGGCTCGTCACGGGAGTCAGAATCTGGATCGAGGCGCCCGAGTGAATCCGGCAGTGGCGAGTCGACACCGAGCTGTTCCCAGATCGCCTCCTCCACGGCCTTTGTGATCTCGGGCTTGGCGTAGGAGTGGATGTGGACGGCGTCGACCGGCTTGCCGTCATCGCTGCGGCTCAGCGTCAGGTGCATCGCCTCGTTGGTGTCGTCGCCGAGGATCGTGTGCAGCTCGGGGTGGTCGATCGTCGGGCGCAGGGTGAGCTTGGCGCTGAGCGGGTCGTGGACGGTCTCGCCCCGCTCCTCGATGGGCGCGAAGCGCACGATGATGTCAGCCCGGGCCCGCTGGGGGCGGATGAACCGCTCAGACTCAGGCTCGCGCTTCTTCAGGTCCTGGCGGACCTCGTCCTCGGTGTAGCCCCGCTTGGCGGTGTCGCGGGCCACCTTCCAGGCCACACGCAGCTCCTCGGGCGGATCGAGGTACACGCTGATCTCGAAGCAGGCCCGGGCGATCTTGGTGTGGAGGGGCAGGAGCCCCTCCACGATCACGAACTCCCGGGGTTCGACGTACTCGGGCCGGTCGAGCATACCGGTGTGGTGGTTGTAGACCGGCTTCAGGATGGGCAGGCCCATGGCCAGGTGCTGGAGGTGCTGCTCCATGATGTCCATGTAGTTGCACTTGGGGTTGAGCGGGGTGAACGGGAGCGACTTGCGCTCGAGTCGGTCGTAGCGGTGGTAGTCGTCAGCCGCCACAGAGGTGATGCGCTCGGGACCCAGAGCCTCGACCAGGCCCTTGGTGAGCGTCGTCTTCCCCGTGCCGCTGTCGCCCGCAATGGCCAACATGATGGGCCGGTGGCCGGCATCCAGCCTGTGGTCGGCCCTCAGGACGTTCATCTGCTTGTCGGACATACCTAGACCTTGGCAGAGCTAGCCGACGGACCCCTCCATCTGAAGCTCGATCAGCCGGCTCCACTCCACGGCGTACTCCATGGGCAGGGTGCGGGTGACGGGCTCGATGAAGCCGTTCACGATCATCGAGGTGGCCTGCTGCTCTGACAGGCCGCGGCTCATCAGGTAGAAGAGCTGGTCGTCGCCGACCTTGGAGACGGTGGCCTCGTGGCCGATCTCGGCGTCCTGCTCGCCCACCTCGATGTAGGGGTAGGTGTCGCTTCGGCTCTCCTCGTCGAGGATGAGGGCGTCGCAGCGCACGAACGACTTCGAGCCGGTGGCGCCCGGGTCGACCCGGACCAGGCCCCGGTAGGAACTGCGGCCGCCGTCCTTGGAGATCGACTTGGAGATGATCGTGCTGGTGGTCTCCGGGGCGGCGTGCACCATCTTGGCGCCGGTGTCCTGGTGCTGGCCGGCGCCAGCGTAGGCCACCGAGAGCACCTCGCCCGAGGCCTTCGGGCCGACCATCACCACACCCGGGTACTTCATGGTGAGGCGGCTGCCGATATTGCCGTCGATCCAGGCCATGTGGCCCTCGGCCTCGACCCGGGCCCGCTTGGTGACCAGGTTGAAGACGTTGTTCGACCAGTTCTGGATGGTGGTGTAGGTGACCCGGGCCTGCTTGCCCACCACGATCTCGACCACGGCGGAGTGCAGCGAGTCGGAGGTGTAGGTGGGAGCCGAGCAGCCCTCGATGTAGTGCACCTCGCTGCCCTCATCGGCGATGATCAGGGTGCGCTCGAACTGGCCCATGTTCTCGGCGTTGATGCGGAAGTAGGCCTGGAGCGGCTGGTCCACCTTCACGCCCGGCGGGATGTAGATGAAGCTGCCGCCCGACCACACCGAGGAGTTGAGGGCCGAGAACTTGTTGTCGTTCGGCGGGATGATCTTGCCGAAGTACTTCTTGACGATGTCGGGGTGCTCGCGCAGGGCGGTGTCCATGTCCATGAACAGCACGCCGAGGCGCTCGAGGTCCTCGCGGTTGCGGTGGTAGACGACCTCGGACTCGTACTGGGCCGTGACGCCGGCCAGGTACTTGCGCTCGGCCTCGGGGATGCCCAGCTTCTCGTAGGTGTTCTTCACCGAGTCGGGCAGGGCGTCCCAGGTGTCGACCTGTCCGGCCGTGGGCTTGATGTAGTAGTAGATGTCGTCGAAGTAGATCTGCGACATGTCGCCGCCCCACGACGGCATCGGCCGCTTCTCGAAGCTCTTCAGCGAGCGGAGGCGGAACTCGCGCATCCAGTCCGGCTCGCCCTTCATCCACGACATGTCCTGCACCATGTCGACGTCCAGCCCCCGCTTGGGCTTGAAGACGTAGTCCTCGGCGTCGCTCCACCCGAGGGCGTAGCGGCCGAGGTCGAGATCGGTGACTGATGTCATGTGGGCTCCTCCAGAGGGATTTGCACTACGTCCATAGTAACAACTCTCGTGGCGGTAACACTCCCCCGGCGGCGCCTTCGCTACGCCGAGGCCTCCACCCGGCCGCCACCCAGCCCCCGCCGCCCCGGCTGCGCGCCGAAGCCATGGCGTCACTGGCCCGCTCCACCAGCTGACAGGCGTCCTGCAGGCGGTCCGTGACCGCGGCGATCCCGATCGAGGCCACCAACGAACCCGGCGGCACCCGGCCTGAGCCTGCCCGGGCCACCAGCTTGACCAGCTCGTCGGCCACGACGACCACCTCGTCGACGTTCGCCCGGGGGAGCAGGATCGCCAGCTCGTCGGGTCCGAAGCGGCCGGCGACGTCGGTGCTCCGCAGCCGGGCGACGACGACCTCGGCCAGGTCGGCCAGCACCTCGTCGGCCTCGTCCTGGCCATCGTCGCCGGCGATGCAGTCGAGGCCGTGGACGCTGTCGAGCCCGTCGAGGCCGACCAGGAGCAGGGCGCCCTCGGCCCCGTACCGGCCGCACCCGGCCAGGTGCAGCTCGATCTCCTGCACGACGGTGCGCCGGTTGGCGAGATCGGTGACCGGGTCGTTGTCAGCGAGGTTGCGCAGCTGGGCCTGGAGCCGACGGGTGTGCTCCCGCTCCACCTCCAGCTGGGCCTGCAGCGCCGCCACCTGGGTTTCGTGCTCCGTTCGCATCGACGTCCCATCGGCTGTTCCGGTCGCAACCTTCGGATTTGTACCGAAGATGCTCTCGCCACGGCTAGGCACGTCTCGGACCCGCTCGGCGCCAGCCGGGCCTTTGGTGCGGAACGGACCGGGGCGTGGAGGCCGCCCCTACGCTGGACCCGGTGCCCGCTCCGCCCGCCGCCGCCCGGCGCCCGACCATCCTGAGCTTCCACGGCGACGAGCGGATCGACGACTGGGCGTGGCTGCGCGACGACGCCAAGGCCGAGCCCGAGGTCCTGGCCCACCTGGAGGCCGAGAACGCCTACACCGCCGCCGCCCTGGCCGACACCGAGGTCCTCCAGGCCGAGCTGTTCGACGAGATGAAGGCGCGGATCCTGGAGACCGACCTGTCGGTCCCCTACAGCAAGAAGGGCTGGTGGTACACCACCCGCACCGAGGAGGGCCGTCAATACCCGATCTGGTCCCGCTCAGCCGTCAGCGCCGACGGACCGTGGGACGTGCTGTTCGACGGGAACGTCGAGGCGGGTGACAGCCCGTACTTCGGGGTGGGGGCCCTCGATGTCAGCCCGTCGGCCGGGCGGCTGCTGTTCAGCACGGACTTCGAGGGCAACGAGCTGCACACCATGAGGGTGCGGGACCTGGCCACCGGCGTGGACCTGCCCGAGGCGATCACGGGCACGTACTACGGCACGGCCTGGCTGGACGACGACACGTTCTTGTACACGTTGTGCGACCCGGCCATGCGACCCTTCCAGGTGTGGCGCCACGTCGTCGGCAGCGACCCGGCCGACGACGTCTGCGTCTTCGAGGAGCCCGACGAGCGCTTCTTCGTCAGCGTCGAGCGGGCCCGCAGCGGGCGGGTCGCCTTGGTGGACTCCTCGTCCAAGGTGACCAGCGAGTGCTGGTACCTGCTCACCGCCGATCCCCACGGCCGCCTGCGTTGCGTCCACCCCCGGGAGGAGGGCCTGGAGTACGAGGTCGAGGATGCCGGGGACCGCCTGCTGATAACCACCAACGCTGACGGAGCCGTCGACTTCGCCCTGGTCGAGGCGCCCCTCGACGAGCCGGGCCGGGACCACTGGACCGTGGTCCGCCCCCACCAGCCGGGCGTGAAGCTCGAGGGTGTCGACGCCTTCGCCGGCCACCTGGTGGTCTACGAGCGGGCCGAGGCCCTGCGGCGGGCCCGCCTCATCGACCGGGTCAGCGGCTCGGATGAGCTGCTCGAGCTGCCCGAGCCGGTTTACGCCGTGGGCGGGGCGGCGAACCCCGAGTTCGACACCAGGGTGCTGCGGTTCTCGTACTCGTCGCCGGTGACGCCGTCGACCGTCTACGAGCAGGACGTGGCCACCGGCGAACGCCGGGTGCTGAAGCAGCAGCCGGTCCTGGGCGGCTACGAACCCTCAGCCTTCAAGTGCGGGCGGCTGTGGGCCACGGCCGAGGACGGCGTCCAGGTGCCGATCACCTACGTGCACCGGCGGGGTCTGGTGCTCGACGGCTCCAACCCGTGCCTGCTGTACGGCTACGGCTCCTACGAGGCGTCGATCGAGCCTGTCTTCTCATCGCTGCGGCTGTCGCTGCTGGAGCGCGGCCTGGTGTACGCCGTCGCCCACGTGCGGGGCGGAGGCGAGATGGGCCGCCCTTGGTACGACGCCGGCAAGATCCTGCACAAGAGGAACACCTTCACCGACTTCGTCGCCTGCGCCGAGCACCTCTGCGGCGCCGGCTACACCCGCCCCGAGCGGCTGGCGATCCGGGGAGCCTCGGCCGGTGGGCTGCTGATCGGGGCGGTGCTGAACCTGCGTCCCGACCTGTGCCGGGCGGCGGTGGCCGAGGTCCCCTTCGTCGACTGCCTCTCAACCATCCTCGACCCAACGCTCCCGCTGACCATCACCGAGTGGGAGGAGTGGGGCAACCCGCTCGATGACCAAGAGGTGTACTCGTACATGCGCTCGTACTCGCCCTACGACAACGTCCACGCCGCCGGGTACCCGGCGGTGCTGGCCACCGCCGGCCTGAACGACCCACGGGTGTCCTACTGGGAGCCAGCCAAGTGGGTGCAGAGCCTGCGCGAGCACTCGACCAGCGGTCAGGCCGTGTACCTGAAGACCGAAATGGGGGCGGGCCACGGCGGTCCGTCGGGGCGCTACGACGCCTGGCGGGACGAGGCCCTCGTCCAGGCCTTCGTGCTCGACGCCCTAGGCGCCACGCGGAGGGACACCGGTGACTGAGGCCGGCGTCGCCCACACCGGTCCGCGGCGAACAGGTTCGCTCCCGGCTGCCACCTGCCTGGCCGCCGGCCTCTGCCTCGTGACGAGCGTGGCCGGCTGCCGCTCGTCATCCCGGGCGGCCAGAGGCTCCGGAGCGACGACGACCAGCGCCGCACCAGGCGCCACTGACGTGACCGGCGGCCCGGCTGGGCCCGGCGCGGCCGGTTCAGATCCTTTGTCAACGACGGAGGCGCCGGCGACGACGGCGCCAGGGGCCGCGCCGGACCAGGGCGCACCTCCCGCGCCGAGGCCGGCGCCGGGCTCCCGGACCCGCTCCACCTACTCACCGGCGCCCGGCGGAGGAGGCCTGCGACTGGCCGGGAACGACCTCGGCGTGACCCGGTCGGGCGCGCCCCTGCGTGACGGCATCAACGCCGTCAGCGGGGTCCTGGGCCAGCCGGCCGCCGATCCGGCGCCGGACACCGCCTGCATCGGCGCCGAGGTCGAGACCAGCTGGGAGGGGTTCCGTCTGGCCGGCAGCGGAGGCAAGGTGTCGGGATGGCTCAGCACCAGCTCCGCCCTCTCCACGCCGGCCGGGGTGATCGTGGGCTCGACGATGGCCGCGGTGATGCAGGCCTACGGAGCGGCGCTGCGGGTCTCGTCGTCGCCAGAGGCCGGCGGGTCCCCGGTCTTCGTCGTGACCGGCACCGGCCTCAGCGGCACCTTGAGCGGCCCGAACGGTTCGGTCACCTCCATATCGAACGGCACGTGCGGGGCGACCTGAGCGATCGCCCCGATCCGCGGCCTGAGCGCAAGCACTAGTTGTGGCAAGGGTGCTCCACATCCACCAGTGTTAGGAGAATGCAGAATAGTCGGCTCGGCTGCCACGAGCGCCGGCATCGTCGCAAGTCACGGCCGCGCGGCGGCGATTGTCTCGCTCTACTTCAGCAGACTATGACGAGGCCCTCGAGCGGACCGGGCAGGAGCCGCTGGGCGACCCCGCGGACACCCCCGCCGAAGCCGCCGACACCGCCGCCGGTGCGGCGTAGCCGCCTCCGCCTCAGGCCGAAGGTCCCGCGGCGATGTCACGCAGGGCGGGCTGGGCTGCGTCCTTGGCCGAGAGCTGGGCCCGGTCCTCAGGATCAACGGCCATCGGCCAGGCGATGCCAAGGTCGGGGTCCAGCGGGTGCACGCACGCCCCGGCCATGTCCGGCTGCCACTCCCGGTCGAAGCAGTAGAGGTACTCGCAGGTGGTCGTCGCCTGCAGGCCGTTGCCGACCCCCGGCGGGACCAGGACCTGCAGCCCCGGCACGAGCGCGGCGGTGACGACTAGGCCGAAGCCCGGACCGGGGCGGAGGTCGACCCACACGCCGAAGGCCTCACCGGTGGCCACACCCACGATCTTGTGCATCGATTCGGCGTGGATGCCGCGCACGGCCCCGGCCCGGGTGAAGGTCAGATTCACCTGGCGGATGTCCAGGGCGGGCAGGCCCAGGTCGATCAGGGTGGTGGGCCGCAGGATTTCGCGCACGGCGCCCCGGTCGTCATCGACCTCCTTGGGGTGCAGCAGGTGCAGGCCGGCGATGGCCGTGGTCTCGGCCGTGGCCGGGGAGAGCGCCACCGCCTCAGACCCCGAACCGGCCGTAGCCGCCGCGGAAGAACAGCAGCGGGGTGCCTTCTGTGCCCACGGCCAGGTCGAGCACCCGGCCGACCACGATGTCGTGGTCTCCGCCGTCGTGGACGGCCTGGATCTCACAGTCGACGTAGGCGAGGCAGCCGTCCAGGACGGGGCCTCCGCTCAGGCCTGGCTTCCAGCCGACGCCGGCGAACTTGTCAGCCCCCTTGATGGCGAAGCGCCGACCCAGCTCCTCCTGGTCGCCGTCCAACACGTTGGCGCAGAAGTGACCGGCGGCGCGGATCCGGGGCCACGACCCCGAGGCCTTGGCGGGCACGAACAGCACCATCGGCGGGTCGAGCGAGACCGAGGCGAACGACTGGCAGGTGAGCCCGACCGGCTGACCGTCAGCGAGGGCGGTGACGATGGTGATGCCGGAGCAGAAGTGCCCGAGGACCGTCCGGAAGGTCGCCGCATCGAAGCCGGGCACCGTGCAAAACCTACACGTCGGGTCGTAACCCCTCCCGGGTACGTCAACCGGGCGGCGGGTGCGGACGTCAGTCCTGCGTGGTGGCTGTCGTGGCGGTCGGGATGAGGGGATGGGAGGAGATCGAGCTGTCCTACCGCGCCCACCGAGGTGACCTCGTCCGGCTCGCCGGTCTGCTGCTCGACGAGCCGGGGGCCCGGGAAGAGGTGGTGCAGGATGCCTTCGTGGCCCTGCACCTCCGGCGGGGGACCGTCGCCCCCGAGAAGGTCCCGGCCTACCTGCGCAGCTCCGTGCTGAACGCCGCCCGCTCGCGCCTGCGGCACCGGCGGGTTGTCGACCGGCTCGGGTGGATCCTGCCCACCACGCCGCCCACCCCCGAGGACGAGGCGATCTCGGGCGACCGCCGGGCCGGCGTGCTGACCGCCGTGCGCCGCCTGTCGCGGCGCCAGCAGGAGGTCGTGGTGCTCCGCTACTGGATGGACCTGTCGGAGGCGGACATCGCCGCCACCCTTGGGATCAGCCCCGGCAGCGTCAAGGTGCACGCTTCCCGGGCGTTGGCCGCCATCGCCCGCAGCGTCGGGGAGGAGCCATGAGCGACGTCGAGCGTGACCTGAGGGACAGCCTGCGGGCTCGGGCCGAGGCGGTGCCGGTCGGTCGGGCCGACGGGTCGGGCCTGGCCCGACGGCTGGCAGCCGCCCGACGACGGCGGCGGGCACGGGTGGGGGGCGCCGGCCTGGCCCTTCTCGTGGCGATCGCTGCGGTGTCGGTGGTGGCGCGCACGGACCACGACGGGCCGAACGTCGTGGCCGGTCCGGACCCGTCGTCGACCACCACCACCACCACGCTTGAGCCCTCGACCACAACTGAGCCCGAGCAAGCGCCAACCACCCCGGCACCGACCACCTCAGCGCCGCCGCCCGGCATCACTGTGCCGCCGAGGGCGTCGACCACATCCCCAGGCCCGCCGCCCACGGCCAGGACCACCTCGACCACCGCGGCGCTGACGCCGCTGCCCGACGACGCCGTGTGGCCGGCTCCCGGCACGACCACCTCGTTCCCCACGCCGCAGCGGGCCGCCGACGACTTCACCCGTCGCTTCCTCGGCATGGGCAACCCGCAGCTCGCACCAGCCCAGGTGACGGGCACGAACGCCACGGTCGGGGTCCGCGCCTACGTCACGGGCGGCCAGGTGTCGGTGGTGGCCCTGCGCAGCACCCCGGCCCGGGGCTGGGTGGTGGTGGGCTGCGCCGCCTCCACCATCCAGGTGGACACGCCGTCCGCCGGCACCAGGGTCTCGTCACCCCTGAGCGTGGCTGGCCGGGCCTTCGCCTTCGAGGGCCAGGTGGACGTCGAGGTGCGGCAGGACGGCGTCGCTGCGCCGATCGGCCGTTCCTCCGGGACGGGTGGCGGCACCGAGCTTTTGCCCTTCGAGGCCACCGTCACCTTTCCCCGCCCACCCGTGGCTCGAGGCACGGTGGTGGTCAGCGAGGCGAGGGCGGACGTGGCCGACCAGGGCCCCGCCACAGCTACCGTGGTCCGGGTCGGCTTCTAGAGTGCTGATCATCGGCGGCAGGGTAGGCGTCTGGCCGGGAGGGTAGGGATCAGTTTCGTCCACCCCCTTCGCAGGAGGCACGCGATGCCCAAGCCCCAAACCCCTGCACCGGCCCTTGAGGTCGACCTGGTCGGGGGTGGCCGGTGGCACCTGGCCGACCAGCACCCCGACGCCTTCACCCTGGTGGTCTTCTACCGGGGCCTGCACTGCCCGGTGTGCAAGGTCTACACGGCCCAGCTGGCTGGCATGCTGGACGCCTTCGCCGGGGTCGGGGTGACCAGCGTGGTGGCCGTGAGCGGCGACACCGAGGCCCGGGCCACCACTTCGGTGCAGGAGTGGGGGCTCGGCTCCCTGGACGTCGGCTGGGGCCAGAGCGTGGCGTCCATGCGGGCGTGGGGCCTCTTCGTCAGCAAGGGGATCACCGAGGGCGAGCCCGATCTGTTCGGCGAGCCCGGCCTGTTCCTGGTCAAGCCGGAGGGTTCCATCTACGCCGAGGTCCTGAACTCGGTGCCCTTCGGCCGTCCCCACCTCGACGAGATCGTGAAGGCCGTCACCTTCGTCCAGGAAAAGAACTACCCGGCGAGGGGCGAGGCCTAGCGGTCCGTCGTTGATTAGCAAGGTGGGCTAGTGGAGGGGCCTGCGCTAACGGGCGGCCGCCGCCGCGGCCGGGTCCGTGGTTTCGCCCCCACGCGGGCCGGCCCGAAGCGGGCGGCGCGCCAGCACGGCCGCGGCCACGCCGAGCGCCGCCGCCGGCGCCACCCAGTACGAAACCTGGCGGAGGGCGGCGGCCACCGGGCCGGCGCTTCCGGGCTGCCATGTGTAGCCGAGCATGAGCAGGGCGGATGCGGCGGCGATCCCGAGCGCCAGCCGGCTGCGCCACAGCACGGCGGCGGGTAGCAGCACCCAGGCGTGGTACCAGGGCAGGACGTAGGCGCCGAGGAGCAGGTAGCCGACGAGGGCGGACGCCACGGCCGCCTCGGGCGTGGCGTCGTCGAGGTGGCGGCGGGCCAGCACAGCGCCGACGGCGATGCTGGCGGCGACGGCCACCACGCCCACCAGCCGACCGGGGGCGGCACCGAAGGCCAGGCGCCAGACCGAGCTGCGCGAGTGCTGCTGTCCGGCCTCGGCCAGCGCCCTGGCCACCGCCACCGGGCCGAACGCCAGGTGACCGGCGGCGAGAAGGCCGGCGGCGGTGCCGGCGACGGTTGCCGCGGCCCGGCGGCCGTGGCGCCGCCACACCCAGGCGGCCAGGGCGGGCACGGCCAGAACGGCTGCCACCTTCACGCCGCCGCCGAGGGCGCCGAGCGCCCCGGCCGCCACCCACCACCGGCGGCGGGCGGCGACGCAGGCTCCGAGCAGGGCCACGCCCACCAGGGCGTCGTTGTGGGCACCATTCACCACGCCGGCCAGCAGCACGGGGTTAAGGGCGACGAAGGCGGCGGCGGCGGCGTCACCCGTGAGCCGGGCCACGATGGCGGCGGCGCCGAGGAGGGCCAGGCCGGCCGAGGCCTGGAACATGAGGCGAACAGCGGTGCGGTTGCTGCCCCCCACGCCGGTTATGGCCGCCGACAGGGCCGTGAAGGCGGGCCCGTAAACAGACGGGGTCTGACGCCACCGGGTGGAGACGTCGGGATACCAGGGATCATCGGGGTGGTCATCAGGGACCGTGGCGTAGGGGTTCTGCCGATACTCGGTCACCATCCGGCCGTACAGGGCGTAGGACGCCACGTCCTTGGACCCGGCCGGCGGCAGGATCACACAGACGGCCGTGAGTGCGGCGCCAGCGCCGAGGACGAGGCGCAGCGGCAGCGCCCGGCCGCGGTGCAATGCGTGGAGCAGGACGGCGAAGCCGGCCAGGGCCACGACAGAGGCGCCGGCCACCAGCGGCGGGCGGGCGCCAGGCCCGGCCAGGACCACAGTCGTCACCCCGACGGCGGTGGCCGCCAGCCCGAGCAGGCCGCGACCCGTCGCTGATCGGATCACCGGCGCCCCCACCCCCCCAGCCTGACGCGCCCGCCGCATCCGCTACGGGCACCTGCCGCCACGCGTGCCGGCCTGCATGGCCGAGGTGACGGCGCCGGCCCACAGCGCGTAGCCCTGGTCGTCCGGGTGGTAGCCGTCGGAGGCGAACAACGACCGGTCCCGTCGGAAGGCCGGACCGGTGGCGCCGGCGATGTCGACATAGGTGGCCCCGGACGAGCCGGCCACCTGACGGATCCGACGGTCGATGGTCCGGCCCCGCCAGCCGGCCACCGCCCGCAGGGGCTGAGCCAGGCGGGGTGGCGAGCCGAGGTCGGGCACACCGAGCAGCACCACGCACGCCGCGGCCGGGAGGCGGGCCACGATCCGCCGGTAAGACGCGGCGAAGGTGCCCGCCCGGGTCAGGTGGATGGCGTCGTTGGCGCCGACGCTGACGAAGACGACCTGGGTGTCGGCCGGCACCCGGGGCAGCTGGTCGGCCACGACGTCGGCCACCCTGTCGCCGCTGGCCGCCAGCACCCGCACGTCGACCGGCCGGCTCAGGCGCCGGGCGATCTGGCGCCCGAGCACCCCGTCGGCGGTCGTGGCGCCCACGCCGGCCGCCGTCGAGTCGCCCAGCCAGACCGTTCGCAGCGGCGCCACCGCTCCGGCGCAGGCCGCGCAGGCGTCGACCCCCGTCGGCGTCGGCGGCGGCGGGGCGCCCCTGGCGGCCAGGACGGCTTCGGCCCCGAGCACCCCCGGACCGGCGATGAGCAGCCCGACCGCGAGCCCACCTACGACCCGGACCCGGCGGCGGGCTACGCCCAGATGCCGGTCCCGTCGCAGATGGGGCCCACACCCAGCCACGGTAGCGGCGGCGTCTGGTCTGACCGCGTCGTCACCCCCCCTATCGTCTCGGGGGATGGAGATCGGGCTGCGCGACGACGTCTACCGGCGCCCGCTCCTGACCGCCCTCGAGCGGCTGGGGCTGGCCGAGGGCTGGACCTGCGTCGATGTCGGCGCCGGCGGTGGCGATGTGAGCGTGGCTCTGGCCCAGGTTGTCGGCCACACCGGCCGGGTCTACGCCGTTGACGTCGACCCGCGCCGCCGCGACGAGATCGCCGGCCTGGCCGCGGCCCACGCCCAGGTGCTGGCGCTGTCCCAGGCCGGCGAGGAGCTGACGCTCCCTGAGCCGGTCGATCTGACCTTCTGCCGGTTCCTGCTGATGCACGTAACCGAGCCCCGCCGGGTGCTGCGCCGGATGACCGGGGCGGTCAAACCGGGGGGCTGGGTGGTGGCCCAGGAGCCGATCACCACCGCCGGGCGTATCCGGGGAAGGCCGCTGACGATGGAGGGCGCCCGCGACCAGGACCTCGGGGCGGTCCTTCCGGGGCTGGTGCGCGAGGTCGGCCTGGTGCTGGTCGACGCCTGGGCCGAGGCGCCGGCCGGCGCCGGACCCGGCCCGGTGGCCGGCTACCTCGAAGCCATGACCGGGGTGGACCCCGGCGACGAGCCCGTGGTCCTCCCGCCCCTGGTCACCGTCGTCGCCCGCCGCCCCGTGTAGATCGGCCGTGTAGATCGCCCTCACGCCCTGCCACGCCTCCGCCCGGACCGCAGCGGGCCGGTCAGGGCGACGCCCGATCCGGCGGGCCCGGCAGCCTGGTCGCCGAATCGGCCTCCGGCCGGGTGCGATCGGTGCGGTTTCAGCCCTGGGCCGAACCATCCTGGGCTCATGAGCTGACTGAGGATGCGTCGGCCGGGCGGAAGCCCACGACCGGAAGCTGCCGCACCAGCCGGTTCCGGGCCGCCTCGCTGCCGTCGTACGGCCAGCCGACCAGCCAAGTCAGGACCTTGCGGACCAATGGGGCGACCAGACGGTTGCGTCGCTCGTAGTCGCCCACGACGGCGGCCGCCTCCTGCTCGTCCAGCCGGCGCATGACCGGCCGAAACCGGTCGCGGCCGACGGCGATCTCGACCGCAGGATGCTCCTGGACGTTCCGGTACCAGTCGGCCGAGGGGCCAAGGCCCGCCATAACGAAGAACTCGCCGGGGACGGGCTGGTAGCCGACGACCTCGAGCACGGTGCGGTGGTGACGTCCGGAGCGGCGACCCACGTGGGTGAGCATCAAAAAGCGGCGGCCGAGCATCCAGCCGAGGTCGTGGCGATACAGCATCGACGGGGCGCGAAGGAGGCGGAGCACCACCGGGCCGGGCCTCTTCACCACCACGGTCCATCAGTACCCCACGCTCCCCCGAAGTATCGACAGCTCCTAGCGGGCCTGCCAGCGCCGCACGGCTTCGGGATCGCCGATGGCCTGGACGACCGCTCCTGGACGACCGAAGAGGGCGAGCAGAAGCTCGCTCGGGCGGCCGTGGACCTCAACTGCGCCCAGGCCGCGGCGGGCCCGGCGACGGCGGCCGTCCTCGCTGACGAGGATCACCGTGGCGTGGACCGGGTGGGCCAGGAGCGGCGCGAAGAAGGGGAGCACCGACCAGATGGCGTCGTCGAGGCGGCGCTGGTCCTCGCTGTCGGGTCGCGGGGCCAGGCCGTTGGCCCGCCGGACGTCCTCGTGGTGGACGAACCACTCGGCCACGTCGGCCCGCCAGCCCGCGAGCCGACCGATGCTCAGCAACGGCGGCCCCTGGCGCAGGCGGGCGACCACCTCACGGTAAGCGAGCCTGTCGCGGATCCCCCTCTCGACCCGCTCGGTCCACGGGTGGGTGAGGGCCAGCGTCATGCCGGGGACAGCGTCGGGGCGGGTCTCCCGGGCCAGGAGGTGAGCGGCGAGCTCGGCGGTCCTCCACCCGTCGAGGACGGTGGGTGCCTCAGGGCCGAGCTCGTCGAACAGCACACACAGGCGGAGCCGCTCGGCCCGGGCGACATCCACCCTGCCAGTCAAGCCCAGCGGCGTTCGCCATCCCGACACGCCGAGGTGAGCCGACCGCGGCGGTCGTGCACCCAGCGCGGCCATCCTCTCGCCGTCGCCATCCGTGGCCCTCGGCGGCATCGCGTCGATCTCCGTGCACTCCGCCTCTACGCTGGCCGGTCATGGGCCGCCGCCGAACGCCCCTCCTCTTGGTGCTGGCCGTCTTCCTGGTGGCCCTGATGGCCGCTCCCGCCGCCGCCGGACCGTCCCGGGACCCGAAGTCCGGGGACCAGTGGGGCCTCATCGACATCAAGGCTCCTGACGCATGGCCCCGGGGCCGGGGCGCCGGGGTGAGCGTGGCCGTCATCAGCACCGGCATCGCCAGGCACGACGACCTGGTGAACAAGCTCGACGGCGGCTTCGACCTCAGCGGCGGAGCCACCAACGACCCGAACGTCGACGACAACGGGCAGGGCACCCGCCTGGCCGGGATCGTCGGAGCCGAGACAGACAACGGGATCGGCATAGCCGGCGTGGCGCCGGACGCCCGTCTGATCCCGTACAAGGCGTACAGCAGCGATGCCAAGGGCAACGGACACATCGACGCCCTCAGCCAGGCTCGCGGCGCCAAGCCGGCCGTCGCCCTGGTCGACATCCCGGACAGCTACTCCGGCAACAAAGACGTGCTGCGCCAGGCGCTCAAGAGCCTGGCCGACTCCGGCGTCTCGGTCGTCGTGGGCGCCCAGGGCGGCCTGGCCCTCGACGATCTCCCCGTTCTCGCCGTGGCGGCCACCACCCAGTCCGGCGGGCAGGTGCCCGGCACCGCTGGCGTCGGCCCCCAAGGTGTGGCCGCTCCCGGCCAGGACATCCTCTCCACAACCGTCACCCCGCCATCGGTGCTGGCGACCGGTTCATCCCCAACGTACGGCTACGGCGAGGCCTCCGGCACCAGCCAGGCTGCGGCCCACGTGGCCGGGGGGGTGGCCATCCTCCGAGGTGTCGGAGCCAACGCCCGTCAGGCCGCCGACCTGTTGCGCAGCACGGCCCGCAAGTCCGGTACCGCCGGCCTGGGGGCCGGGATCATCGACGTGGCGGCGGCGGCCGGCGCCTACAAGGCCACACCCCCGCCGGCCCCGACCACCACGGCCAAGCCCGCCCCCAAGGCCGGGACCGTGGCGCGGCCGGGCAGCCCCGGCGTGACCTCCATCGCGCCCGGCCAGGTCATACCCCTCACGCCCTCAGGCGGTCCCACCCTCTCCGGTGAGCCCGTCGAGCCGGGCGCCGGCCAGGAGGCCGTTGCCCCTCCCGGCGCCGACGCCTTTGCCGACAGCGGTGACACGGGCGGACCGAGCATCAGGGTAGGCGGGCACGAGCGGCCCTGGGGCGCCCTGGCCGTAGGATTCGGGCTGCTGTTCGGGCTCGGCAGCGGCCTCAGCCTGACCTTCCGGCGCATGGCCGACGCCCCGATCTGACCGACCCCACTCGGTTTCAGCGGTGGCTGCCGGGAGCGTCGAGAGGGCGTACCAGCTCAGGCGCGAACGGGCAGTCGGGGTCGGCCACGGCGTCGGCCGGATCCCGCAGCCCGTCGGCCCGCACGACACCCGAGACGAGGCCGAGAGGAACGAGCTCGTCCGGCTCCAGCCATGGCTCGGGGGCGGAGGCGACCCGCTGAGCGAGCACCTGCCACAGCCCGGCCGGCAGCACCCGGCCCGCGGGCGCCACCGCCCACACCGGCCGGCCTGCAGCCGACGCCACCGCGGCGGCCGCCCGGGAACCGCTCACCGCCACCAGGGCGTCGCCACCCATGGCCTGCGCCTCGAACAGCACCACGTCAGCCGCCCCGGCCGCCGCCCCGGTCCCCCACTCGGGGACCTCTTCGACGTCGACGCCGCGGCGCCGCAGGTCACCGGACGCGTAGGAGAAGGCGCCGGTGGCGTCGATCACCAGGATGCGGCAGTCGCCCCGGCGAGCCAGGGCGGAGGCCACCGTGGGCGACCAGCCGACGCTCAGGACCTGGGCGGCGTCGGCCACGCTGCGGTACAGGGCGCCCGGCGTCGGGTCCGACTCGGTCTCCTCGACGACCCGCCACGCCTCCTCGGCCGGGTCCCCCGCGGTGAGGACGCGGGCGGCGAGCGACCACAGCGGACCGGCCGCGGGGTGGCGGTCCACCAGGCTGCGACAGGCGGTGACCAGGGCCGCCGGATCGTCGGAGAAGCCGGCCAGGGCCAGCGCCGCTTCCTGGACGAGCTCGACCAGGTCGAGCCCGCCGGCCCGGGCAACGTGGCGCAGCCGCTCGATCGGGTGCACAGAGCGAAGGTACCTGCCACCTTGCATTTGCTGGGCGAACCGGGCTGCCCCCTATTCTGCTGCGCAGTGGCAACGGACCCCCCGGCGGACCTCATGCTCACGCCGCTCGGCGGGCGGCCCCGGACCATCCGCGAGCTGCTCACCACGTTCCACCTGCTGCTCGCCGCCTTCGATCCTTACGAAGAGCAGTCCAGCTGGCTGCTGCCCACCGCCACCCGGCTCCTGAGCACCTTTGAGCAGGCCGACGTCCGCGTCGCCGTCCTCGTCACCGCCGGCCCGGCCGACGCCCGGCTCTGGCTCGGTCCGCACGCCTCGCAGTTCCGGGTCTTCGTCGACGCCGACCGCAGCGTGGTCAAGGGCTTCGGGCTGAAGGAGCTGCCGGCGCTGATCTTCCTCGGCATGGACGGCACGGTCTTCCAGAGCGCCGAGGGCTGGCAGCCGGGCGACTGGCGCAAGGTCACCGAGAAGGTGGCCGAGGTCACCCGCTGGAGCGCACCGGTGGTGCCGGGCGCCAAGGACCCGGCCCCCTTCGCCGGCAGCCCCGTTTAGACCAGACCGGGCCGTGTGAGGCGCAGGACGTCGAGGGCCTCGTCGATCCGGTCGGCCGACACGAGCTGCTTCTCCTCCACCAGCTGGCGGACGGTACGGCCGGTGGCCAGGCTCTCCTTCACCACCGCGGCCGCCACGTCGTAACCCACGTGGGGAGCCAGGCTGGTGACCACCGCCGAGCTGGCCTCGGCATAGGTGCGGCACCGCTCGACGTCGGGCTGCAGGCCGAACACGCAGCGGTCGGCCATTAGCCGGCTGACGTTGGCGATCAGGCGGATCGGCTCCAGGACGTTGCGGGCCATGACGGGCAGCATGACGTTGAGCTCGAAGTTGCCGGCGGCGCCGGCAAAGGTGACGGCGGCGTCGCTGCCGATCACCTGCGCCACCACCTGGCACACCGCCTCGGGCAGGACGGGGTTGACCTTGCCGGGCATGATCGAGCTGCCGGGCTGGAGGTCGGGCAGGTGGATCTCGCCCAGGCCGCAGCGGGGCCCCGACCCCATCCACCGCAGGTCGTTGGCCATCTTGTAGAGCGAAACCGCCACCACCTTCAGCACCCCCGACAGCTCGACGAGCGCATCCCGGGCGCCCTGCGCCTCGAAGTGGTCGGTGGCCTCGGTGAAGCGGACGCCGAGTCGCTCGGACAACTCGTCGAGAACCCGTTCGACCAACCCGGGCGGGCAGTTGAGGCCGGTGCCCGTGGCCGTGCCCCCGAGCGGCACTTCGGCCACACGGGGCAGGCACGCCTCGAGCCGCTCGACGCCTCTGTCGAGAGCGGTGGCGTAGCCGCCCAGCTCCTGACCCAGTGTGACGGGCGTGGCGTCCATCAGGTGGGTGCGGCCCGCCTTCACCACCGCCGCCGTCTCGGCGGACTTCACCCGCAGCGTGGCCGACAGGTGGCGCAGCGCCGGCACAAGATCGTGCACGACGGCGGTGGCGGCGGCCACGTGGATGGCCGTCGGGAAGACGTCGTTGCTGGACTGGCCCGAGTTCACGTCGTCGTTCGGGTGGACGGGCCGGCCGAGGGCGGCTGAGGCGAGGGTGGCCACCACTTCGTTGACGTTCATGTTCGACGAGGTGCCCGAGCCGGTCTGGAACACGTCGATCGGGAACTGCCCGTCATGACGGCCGCCCGCCACCCCGTCGGCCGCGGCGGCGATGGCGGCGGCGACCTCGGGGTCCACCCGCCCCAGCTCGGCGTTCGCCCGGGCGGCCGCCGCCTTCAGGGCGCCCAGGGCGTGGATCAGGCCGCCTTCCAGCCGAAGCCCTGAGATGGGGAAGTTGGCCACCGCCCGCTGGGTCTGAGCCTGCCACAGGGCGTCGGCCGGCACCTCCACGTCACCCATGGCATCGTGCTCGGTCCGGGTCAGCTGAGCCATGGCTCGCGACGGTACTGAACGCCGGCTCGGGCGGGCCGTCCGGGCCGTTCCCATAGGGTCGCCGCCTGTGGCGCGCATTCATGCCCCGGAGATCTCCGGGGGGGCTTGGGCGAACGTGGCGGAGCCGCTGTCGATGGCGGGTTTGCAGGGGCGGGTCGTGGTCCTGCACTTCTTCACGGGATCATCGGTTAGCTGTGAGCGGTTGGTGGGCGAGCTGCGGGGGCTCGAGGGCCGTTCGGGGGGGGAGGTCGTGTTGATCGGTGTGCGGACGCCGCGATTCGACGCCGAGCGCCAGGAGGCGGCGCTGGGGCGCTCGGTTGAGCGGCTGCGGATCACCCACCCCGTCGTCGATGACCCCGACGGCGCCACGGCGAAACGATATGGAGTTCGCATCTGGCCCACCGTGGTGGTGGTCGACCAGGACGGCTACGTGGTGGGCTCGACCAAGGGCGAGGGGACCGGTCCGGCCTTGGAGCAGGCGGTTGCGGCCACCCTGGCCGGTCGATCTGGGCGTCCGGTGACGCCACTGCCCGGTGAAACAAGCCCACACTCCGGCTCAGGCTCCGGCTCCATGTCCGAGCTGGCGTGGCCGGCGAAGGTGGCTGTCCACCCTGAAGGCCTGGTGGTGGCCGACACCGGGCATGACCGGGTCCTGGTGGTCAGCCTCGAGGGCGCCATCGTGGCCGAGCATGACGATCTTCGCGGCCCGACGGGCGTGAGAGCCATGACCGACGGCTCCATCCTCGTGTGCGAGCGCGACGCCGACCGGGTCCTCAGGATCACGACGGGGGGCGAACGCCAGACGGTGCTCGCCGAGGTGGCATCACCCTCCGACGTCGCCGTGGCCTCCGACGGCACCGTCTTCGTGGCCGAAGCCGGTCGGCACCAGATCTGGGCCATCGCCCCCGACGGCCCGGCCGCGGTGGAGGCGGGCACGGGGCGAGAGGGGCTGGAGGACGGCTACGGCCTGTGGGCCCTGCTCGCCCAGCCGTCGGGACTGGCCACCGGTGCGCTCGGGCTGTTCCTTGTCGACGCCCAGTCGTCGGCCCTTCGGGTCGTCGACGGCCAGCACCGGGTGGCGACGCTGCTCGGGCGCAACACCTCCACCTGGGGTAACGTTGACGGCCCCATCGCCAGCGCCCGGCTCCAGCACCCCGAAGGCGTGGCCTGTGCCCCCGACGGCACCAGCGTGTATGTGGCCGACACGTTCAACTCTTCGGTGCGCCTGTGGTCCGGGGTGGACGGCGAGATCCGCACGCTACCGGTGGCGGGGTTGTGCGAGCCTGGTGGGCTCGACGTGCTGGCCGACGGTCGCCTCGTCGTGGCCGACACCGGGAACCACCGGGTGGTCCTGATCGACGTCGGCGCCGACACCGTCAACCCGCTGGCGATCCACCGCCCGAAGCAGACGTAGAGAACCGAGGAGACGTTCATGCTTGCCGTCGTTTGCGTTGGTGAGGGCCAGGTCGAACTGCAGGAGCGGCCTGACCCTGTCCCCGCCGCCACCGAGGTCGTCGTGCGGGTGAAGGCGGCCGGTCTGAACGGTGCCGACCTGCTTCAGGCCAGGGGCGGCTATCCGGCCCCGCCCGGCTCACCGCCCGACATCCCGGGCCTCGAGCTGGCTGGCGAGGTCGAGGCGGTGGGTCCCGGCGCCCGCCGCTTCGCCGTCGGCGACAAGGTGATGGGGGTGGTGGGCGGCGGCGGGCAGGCCGAGCGGTGCGCGGTGCACGAGCGGTGCCTGGTGCCCGTGCCGACCGGGCTGCGATGGAGCGAGGCCGGGGGCTTCCCCGAGGTGTTCACCACCGCCCATGATGCCCTGTTCACCCAGTGCGGCCTGGCCATGGGCGAGCACGTGCTGGTGCACGGCGGGGCCGGCGGCGTCGGCACAGCCGCCGTGCAGCTGGCGGCGCTGGCCGGAGCCCGGGTGACGGCCACTGTGCGCAACCCCGACCTGCGAGGCGATGTCGTCAGGCTCGGCGGACCCCGCGGCTGGGTGCAGGCGGTCAACCCGGCGGACTTCGAGGACGGCGGCCCCTACGACGTCATCCTGGAGCTCGTCGGCGCCGGCAACCTGCCCGGGAACCTGCGGGTGCTCGCCACGGGCGGGAGGATCTCGGTCATCGGCGTGGCTGGCAGCGGCAGCCGGGCTGAGGTCGACCTGATGGCCCTGATGGGCAAGCGAGGCCGCATCCACGGTTCGACCCTGCGCGGCCGACCTCTCGAGGACAAGGCCGACGCCGCCCGCCTCATCGAACGTCACGTCCTGCCGGCGCTCGCCGCTGGCGCCCTGAGGGTGCCGGTGGCCGCCACCTTCCGCCTGGAGCAGGCTGCCGAGGCCTACGAGCGCTTCGCCGCCGGCGCCAAGCTCGGAAAGGTCGTCCTGGAGACCTGAACGTGTGCCCCGAGGCGTTGCCCGTCGATGGGCCGGCGGCCGAGTTGACGCGCCTGGAACGCCCGTGATGTCCCCGCCGCCAGCTTCTTCGGTCACCGCCCCCGGGCCCTGGCGCTCAGGCCGAGATGGTTGGCCAGCCGGTGCGGTCGAGGCGGACCCGTTGGTCGCCGATGACCATCTCGATGGCGCCGACGGCAGTGGTGATCCGCTCCGCGTCGAAGGTCCAGCCGGCGGCGACCACGGCGAGGTCGGCCGCGTTGACGTACCCGCTGCCGCCCGGCACCTTCCACGCCAGCCCGTTCGAGCGGACACACCCCCGGCGGCAGGTCGAGCTGGCGCACCCGCCTGGTCGTGCAACACCGCCTGCTAGCAGCTAGCCCACCTGTTCCTCGGCGCCAGCCAGCGCCGTGCGCACCTCGCCGGCCCGGAAGCGCCGATGGCCGCCCAGCGTCTTGCGCGCCGTCAGCTTGCCGGCCCTCGCCCAGCGCGTGACCGTCTTCGGGCTGACCCGGAACAGGCTCGCCACCTCGGCCGGGGTCAACAGCGCATCATCGGCGACGTTGTCCTCCAGAGCGGACGTTCCTCTCAAAGCGATCGAATGCACACCCTGGGCTATACCCGTTGGGCGCCGGCCTCAACCCCGGCCAGGAGCCCTGGACCACCTCTGGACCGCCAGGACCGGCGGTCAGCGGCACCGACCTGCTGGGGCCGCCTTGGATGCCAGCGCCGGGGGTGACATCCTGCAACCGTGAAGAGCACACTGAAGATCGTGGCCATCGTCGAAGCGGTCAGCTTCCTGGTGCTGCTGGCCGCAACCGTGGTCAAGGAGACCGGCCACACCGAGGCCGGCGTCAAGGTGATGGGCCCGGTGCATGGCGTGCTGTTCCTCACCTACGTAGCGCTGGTGATCCTCGTCGCCACGGACGAGAAGTGGCGCCTCAAGCGCACCCTGCTCACTCTCCTCTGCGCCGTCGTCCCCTTCGGCGGCTTCATCGCCGACGCCAAGCTGATCGACCAGCCGGTCACCGCCTCGGCCTGAGCACTCCTGCGGCTCAGGTGAAGAAGGCCAGCTGGACGTCCGGGGGCGCCTTTGCCGCCGGCGCCGGCTCGCGACCCGGTCCCAGGCCCTGCTGCTTCGGGCCGGTGACGAAGCGAGCGCGGGCGCTCGAGGTGCTGCGGGCACGGTGGCGGGACACAAGGCGCCTGACCCGGGCCGCCAGCTCCTGCTGGTCGGACTTGGGCAGGTAGGCGCGGCCGTCGTAGCGGGCGGCCAGGGCCGGCGCCGCCTCGGGGTGGCTCTCCGCCAGCCGGTCCAGGAAGACGTCCTTGGTGCCCGGCTTCAGGTGCAGGGCGACGCTGGACACGCCGACCGCACCCGCCTCGACCACCGCCCGCACGACCTCGTCCAGCTGCTCCTCGCCGTCCGACAGGCCGGGGATCACCGGGGCCACGAGCACCCCGCAGGGCACACCTGCGTCGTTCAGGCGGCGGACCGCCTCGATCCTGAGCCTCGGGTGGGGGGCGCCCGGCTCGGTGGCCCGCCACACCTCCTCGTCGAGGGTGCCGATCGACAGGTTCACCCGCACGTCGGTTACGGCGGCCGCCGCCCGCAGGAGGTCGAGGTCCCGCAGGACCAGCGTCGACTTGGTGAGGAGGCTGAACGGGTTGGCCCGCTCGGCCAGGACGCCGAGGATGCCCTGGTACAGGTGGAACTTCGCCTCGCAGCGCTGATACGGGTCGGTGTTGGTGCCCATGGCGATGTGGTGGCCGCCCCACCTCGGGCTGGCCAGCTCGGCCCGTAGCCGCTCGACAGCGTTCACCTTCACCACGATCTTGCGGTCGAAGTCCTCGCCGATGCCGAGGTCGAGGTAGGCGTGGGTGGGCCGGGCGAAGCAGTACGAGCAGGCATGGCTGCAGCCCCGGTAGGCGTTGATCGTCCACTCGAAGGGCATGCGGCTGCCGCCAGCCACCCGGTTGAGCACCGTGCGGGCGTTGACGTGGAGGAACTCCATGCCCCGGAACTCGCCGGAGCCCACGTGCCGCTCGACCAGCGCCTCGTCGGCGAACAGCGCCTGCTGAGGCTCTTCGGCCTGGATCTGCCACCGCATCGCGCCTAGACTAGCGAACGTGCGTTCGGTTGAGGTCGGTGTCGACGGCCGGGCCCGCTGCTGGTGGTGCGGTGATGACCCGACCTACGTCGCCTACCACGACCACGAGTGGGGGCGGCCGCTGCACGACGACCGCCGGCTGTACGGCCTGCTCGTCCTCGAAGGCTTCCAGGCCGGCCTGTCATGGATCACCATCCTGCGCAAGCGGCCGGCCTTCGAGCTGGCCTTCGAGGGGTTCGACCCCGAGACGGTGGCGGCCTACGGGCCCGCCGAGCTCGACCGGCTGCTGGCCGACGCCGGGATCGTGCGCCACCGGGCCAAGTGCGAGGCCGCCATCACCAACGCCCGGGCCACCCTTGACATGTGGGCGGCGGGCGAGACCCTCGACGGTCTCTTCAGCTCATTTGCGCCGCCGCCCCGCCCCCGCCGCCTGGGGGCCGACGACGACTACCCGGCGCTCACCCCCGAGTCAACCGCCCTGGCCAAAGAGATGCGGCGGCGAGGCTTCCGCTTCATCGGGCCCACGGTGGCCTACGCCCACCTCCAGTCCGCCGGCTTCGTCGACGACCACCTGGAAGGCTGCTGGGTCCCCGACCCACCACCGCTTCGAGCCCCGTGATGCGCCGTGTGCACGACGGCCCCGAGACATGGCGAGACGGTCACTGCCTGGATCCACCGCCATGGCCGATTCTGGCCAGCACCAGCGATCGGGCCGTGCGACGATCGTCCTGTGCCCGCCGCCGCCGTCGCTGACCACGAGGCCTGCTACCGCGCCGTGAAGGCCCGCGACGCCCGCTTCGACGGGCGGTTCTGCACCGCCGTCGTGACAACCGGGATCTACTGCCGGCCGTCGTGCCCGGCCCGCACGCCAAAGCCCACCAGCGTGCGCTTCTTCGCCTGCGCGGCGGCGGCCGAGGAAGCCGGCTTCCGGGCGTGCAAGCGGTGCCGACCCGAGTCGGCGCCCGGTGACCCGGGCTGGGACCGCCGGGGCGACCTGGTGGCCCGGGCCGTGCGGCTCATCGCCGACGGCGCCGCCGCCGACGGCGGGGTCCCCGGCCTGGCCAGACGCCTCCACGTCAGCGAGCGCCAACTCCGGCGGCTGTTCGTCCAGGAGCTCGGGACCGGCCCCCTCCAGGTCTCCTCGACCCGGCGACTCGCCCTGGCCCGCCTGCTCCTCGACCAGACCGACCTGCCCGTCACCCGGGTCGCCTTCGCCGCCGGCTTCGCCAGCATCCGTCGCTTCAACGCCGCCATGGCCGCGGCATTCGGCTCGCCGCCGTCGCTGCTGCGCCAGCGCCGAGCGGACCCGCAGGGCGACGGGCACGGCGCCCTGCGGCTGCGGCTCGCCACCCGCCTGCCCTTCGCCGGCTCGGCCGTGCTGGCGTTCCTGGCCGCCCACGCCACCCCGGGCGTGGAGGAGGTGGTGGGCGGCACCTACCGGCGCACTGTGGACGGCGGCGTCCTGGCCGCCACCCCCGACGCCACCGGGCTCACCGTCGACCTGAGGCTGGAAGACGTTCGCCACGTCGGACCGCTCGTCGGGCTGGCCCGCCGCCTCTTCGACCTCGACTGTGACCCGCTGGCGGTGGCCGAGGTCCTGGGCGCCGATCCGCTCCTGGCCCCGGCCCTGGCGGCCACCCCGGGCATCCGCCTGCCCGGCGCCGCCAACGGCTTCGAGGCGGCTGTGCGGACCGTGCTCGGCCAGCAGGTCTCGGTGGCCGGTGCCACCACCCTCGCCGGCCGCCTCGTGCGCGCCTTCGGCCCGCCGCTTGCACACCCTGACGGCGGCCTCTTCGCCCGCTTCCCGGACCCGGCGGCATTGGCATCGGCTGATCTCACGAGGATCGGCCTCACCACCGCCCGGGCGGCCACCATCGCCTCGCTTTCGATCGCCGTGGCCGACGGGTACCTCGACCTGTCGCCCGCCGCGGACCGGGACGAGGCCATGGGCCGCCTGCTCGACCTGCCGGGCGTCGGGCCGTGGACAGCAGCCATCGTGGCCGCCCGGGCGTGGGGTGACCCCGACGCCTTCCCCGCCTCCGACCTGACCCTGCGCCGTCTCACCGGCCTCGAGACCCGGGCCCTGCTGGCCCGATCCGACGCGTGGCGGCCATGGCGCAGCTACGTGGCCTTTGCCCTCTGGGCCCAGCGTCGTCAGCAGCCCGGGCTGCCCAACGGTGTCCGCCCGGACAAGGCCCTGCGCCGGGCGACATCTGATCCCAACAGCCGCCCTCCCGACAGCCGCCCTCCCGACACGCGCCCTCACGAAGGCCGCCCTCCCAACATGCGCCCTCCCGAAGGCCGCGCCCTCGGTGGCGCCTACCCCGGGAGTTCGGAAAGGCGCGGCACAACCAACCGAAACGAGACCCGATGACGCTCACCGAGCCGCTGCTTGCCGCCACTCACCCCACCCCCGCCGGGCCGGTCACGCTGATCACCGGCGCTGACGGGGTGTGCGCCGCCGGCTTCACCGATGACCTGGCCCTGGTCTCGGCGCTGCGGGGGCCCCGTCACCGGACTGCCGAGGTGAGGGTCGTGGCCGACGCCGGCGCCGCGTCAAAGGCGGTGCTGGCCTGGGCCGAAGGCGATGTCGAGGCCCCACTCGACGTCGACGTCGCCGTCGAGGGCTCGGAGTTCCAGCGCGCCGTCTGGGCCGCGCTGCGCAGGATCGCCGCCGGCCGGCCCCTCACCTACACCGGTCTGGCCGCCTCCGCCGGGCGACCGGCTGCGGTACGGGCCGCCGGACGGGGCTGCGCCACGAACCGGGTCTCGTTGTTCGTGCCCTGCCACCGGGTCGTGCCGGCGACCGGCGGGGTCGGCGGCTTCCTGTGGGGCAGCCCGGTGAAGCAGGCCCTGCTCGCCCATGAAGCAGGCGCCAGCGGCCTGTTCGCCTGACGCCATGCCCCCGCCTGTGACAGGCCGGACCCGGCGGCCTAAGGTGATGTCCTCGTGCGAGCCAGCTGCCGCTTGAACAGGCGCGCTGCCGCATTGGCTGCCGGCGTGGCGCTGCTGCTCGCGGGGCTGCCGACCTCCGGGGCCGCCGCCGATCCGGTGGCCGACGAGAAGGCCCACGCCCATCAGCTCGCCGTACAGATCGACGAGCTGGGGCGCCGGGACTCCGCCCTGGCCGAGCGATACGACGGCGCCGTCCTGAACCAGGAGCAGGCCACGGCCAGGCTGGCCGTCGGGCAGCGCTCCCTTGATGCCGCCGCCGGACACGCCGCCGTCGCCGACGCCAAGCTCCGCAACCTGGCCGTCCGCTCCTACGTCGACGGCGGCATGCACACCACCGGCCGTTCGCATGCCGGGTCACCGTCGAGCAACGTCCTGAAGGCCTCCTACATCCAGGTCCTCGCCGGGCGCAGCACCGACGCACTCGACGGTGCCCGGGCAGCCCGCCTCGACCTAGCGCACCAGCGCACCCAGCTCGACTCGGCCAAGAAGGCGGCCGACGCTGCGGTGTCCGACATCGCCTCGACCAAGCAGAACGTGGCCACCACCGAAGCCAAGCTGCAGGACACCCTCGGTCAGGTGAAGGGGCACCTGGCCGATCTGGTGACCGCCGAGCAGTCGGCCATGGAAGCCAAGGCTGCGACCGACGCCCAGGCTCGCATCGCCGTCGCTCAGCGCAAGGTGGCGGCGGCGCCTCCGGCCGCGCCTGTCGGCGCCAGGGCCCAGCTCGGGCCGGTCGCAGCCAGCGTGGGTTTGCCGCCCGCCAAGGCCGCGGCCGCAGTGCCGGCCGCGCCCGGCAGGCCGGCCCCGGCGGCCGGGCCGGTGGCGCCCGGTCCCGTCACGCGTCCGCCGCCCGTGGCCAGCGCCTCGGGAGCCCAGGCCGCGCTGGCCTACGCCCAGGCCCAGCTGGGCAAGCCCTACGTGTACGGCGCCGCCGGCCCCAACAGCTTCGACTGCTCCGGCCTGACGATGCGAGCGTGGGCCGCAGGCGGCGTATCACTCCCCCACAACGCCGCCGCCCAGTACGGCACCGTCCGCCACATCCCCTTCGGGGCCCTCGAGCCCGGCGACCTCGTCTTCGAGTCGGGCCTGGGCCACGTCGGGATCTACATCGGCGGCGGCCAGATGATCGCCGCCCCCCACAGCGGCGACGTCGTCAAGATCAGCGCCATGTGGTCAGGCATGACCCTCGCCGGACGGCCCTGACCAGCCAGGACGAAGACGTACACGCCCAAGGACCACTAAAGGCGCCTAAAGACACTGATCCCGGCTCGGCGCGCAACAGCCGCCTCCCGCGTCGACAGCTCCGAAGACCGTAAGCGTATACGCATACAGTCTCAGAGAGTGCCCCCGGTGGGGCTCGAACCCACACTGACGCCCTTTTAAGGGGCGCTCCTCTGACCAGTTGGGATACGGGGGCCGACGGGCCAAGGCTACGCCCTCGGGGCCCGGCGGTGGCCTAGGCGGCGAATGTGCTCGGCTCAGCCCGGGAGCGGGCGATCTCGGGCTCGGGACGGTCGAGCGCCGCCCACGCCGCCGAGCGGAGCCGGGGCCGTAGGGCCTTGGCCGCCGCCCCGCCCAGGCCGTTGGCCGCCACCACGCCCTCGACCATCGACTCGACCACGCTCGGCGTGGCCACCCCGGCCCGGCGGACGCTGACCCGGGCGCCGCCCGGCCACCGGCTTATCGCCCGCTCAGCCCCCGGGGTGCGGGGCGGGCAGCGGAACGACGGCACCAGGAGCCCGTGGGCGGTGGCCACCGCCGACACGGCACGAGCCACAGCCACGAAGCCGGGGGCGCTCAGCTCGTCAGTCGATGCCTTCATCAGGCTCTGAGGGTACGGGTCGGCCGTGACAGCGACCGCGGCGCCGGCCGTTGAGGGGAACAACGCTGTGAGGGCATCGGCCGAGAGGACGTCGGGACGGGCCGGTCAGCGGAAAGCCGGCGGCCTCGGCCGGGAGGGCGGGGGCATCAGGCGGGGGCATGGCCGGTACCCTCGTTCTTCGTGCCCGTGAACCGACCGGCGGTCGATGTCGGGCCGGGAGCCGAGCTGGTACCGGCCCGGCCGGCCCTGCCCGAGGTGGCGCCCCTGGCCGACCCGCGCCTGTCCGACGTGGATGCGTGGGGTCGCTCGGAGCGAGCCCGGGCCCTGTGCCGTCGGCTCTACGACCCGGTCTACAGCCACTGGTTCCGGGCCGAGTGGGAGGGCCTGGAGAAGATCCCGGCCAGTGGGGCGCCCTGCTGGTGGCCAACCACGCGGCGGCGATCCCGTCGGATGCCCCGGTGATCGTCCACGGCATCGAGACCGAGCTGAAGCGACCCGTCTACACCCTGGCCGACTTCCTGTTCCGCCAGACGCCGGTCGTCGGGACCATCTGGAGCCGGGTGGGGGGCGTCGCCGCTCACCCCGACAACGCCTACCGCCTCTTGCGCGAGGACAAAGAGCTGGTCCTGGTCTTCCCCGAGGGCACCAAGGCCACGGCCAAGACCTATGACACCCGCTACCAGCTGCGCCGCTTCGGGCGGGGCGGGTTCGTCGAGATCGCCATGCGGGCCGGGGTGCCGGTGATCCCAATCGCCGTGGTCGGAGCCGAAGAGTCGATGCCGACCCTGTGGAGATCCAAGGCGCTGGCCAAGGCGCTGGGCCTGCCCTACTTCCCCGTCACCGCCAACATGCTGCTGCTGGGTCCACTGCTCGGCCTCGTCGGTTACTTCCCGGCCAAGTTCAAGCTGAAGGTGCTCGACCCGGTCGGCTTCGACGTGCCGCCTGACCAGGAGCGCTACTCGAAGAGCCGGGTCATGGACGAGGCCGAGGCCATCCGCGTCTCCATCCAAGAGGCCCTCCACACCATGCTGTCCGAGCGTCGCTCGGTCTGGCGCGGCTGATGGTGCGGGACTGATGGGCAGGCGTGTGCTGGTCACCGGGCTCTCCACGTTCTGGGGCGGAAGGGTGGCCCAGGCCCTTGAGCAGGACCCGACGGTGGAGGTGATCGTCGGCCTCGACACCGAAGAGCCCACCGTCGAGCTGGAGCGCACCGAGTACGTGAAGGCCGACCAGAGCTACTCGATCCTGAGCCGCCTGGTTCGGGCCACCAAGGTCGACACGATCCTCCACACGTTCCTGGTGGTCGACTCCACCCGCTCCAGCAGCCGGGCCCTGCACGAGATCAACGTCATCGGCACCATGAACCTGCTCGCCGCCGCCGGCGCCCCCGACTCCTCGGTGCGCCACCTGGTGGTGAAGTCGTCGTCGTTGGTCTACGGGGCCGGCCACCGCGACCCCGCCTGGTTCAGTGAGGAGACGGCCCGCACCTCCCGGGTGGGCACCGAGGTCGAGCGGTCGCTGCTCGAGGTCGAGGCCTACCTCTCCGACTTCGCTGAGGACAACCCGCAGGTCACCGTCAGCCGGCTGCGCTTCGCCAACGTCCTGGGGCCCGACATCCGAACGCCGCTCTCGCGCCTGCTCGACCTGCCCGTCGTCCCGGCCGTCGCCGGCTTCGACCCGCTCCTGCAGTTCGTGGAGGAGAACGACGTGGTGCGGGCCATCCTCCACGTGATGGAGCAGGAGACCCCCGGGATCTTCAACGTGGCCGGCGAGGGGAACCTGCCGTGGAGCGAGTGCGCCGCCCTCTGCGGCCGCCGCATCGCCCCGATCCTGCCGCCCTTCGCCGCCGACCGCCTGCTCATGCCCTTCAACCGTCTGATCGACCTGCCGCCCGAGGTCCTGTCGCTGCTCCGCTACGGACGGGGCGTCGACCGTTCCCGCCTCACCTCCACCGGCTTCCGCTATTCGTTCACCTCGGCCGGCGCCGTCGACTCCTACGCCAAGGCCGCCCGCCTGCGCCGGACGATCGGCGAAGCCCCCGGCTACCGCTGGGAGCGGGACGTCGAGACGTTCTTCCGCACCTCGTCCGCTGTCGTGCGTCCCGAGCGCTGAGCTGACCCCGAGGCGCCCGCCGAGCCCGAGGCCACGGCGGCCGAAGAGCGCCCACTCATGCACCCTCTGGGGACCAGAAATGGGCAAGTCTCGGGAAGACATGGCCTTGCCGCCAGGCGCAGCGCTGGGCCGGCCATCGGGCAGGCTCAGCGGCCGGGGGTCTCCCGCAGGCGGATCCAGCGGTAGCCGTAGCCGGCCAGCTCCACGTCCTGCAGGTCGGGACCCACCGCCGGGTAGCGGCGGTCGGAGAACATCTCCAGCGGCTCGCCCTCCTGGCCGGGCTGGGCGCCGAGGTCCACGGTGCGCTTGCGGTCGGACAGGTTGTGCAGGGCGAGAACCACCCCGCCCGGCGCCTCGTGGTGCAGGGCGAGGACGGCGGCGTCGCCGGTGTCGACCGGGGTGCACGTGCCGACGCCGAATTCGGGGCACTCGCGCAGGGTGTGCAGCATCCGGTCCATCCAGTGCAGCAGTGAGCTCGGGTCGTGGCGCTGCGCCTCCACGCTGAGCGTCTCATGGCCGAACTCGCCTCCGCTGATCACCGGTCGGCTGAGCGCCTCGGCCGGCGCCGTTGAGAACCCGGCGTTGGACCCGCTCGTCCACTGCATCGGCGTGCGTATGGCGTCGCGCTCCTTCAGCGAGAGGTCGTCACCCATGCCGATCTCCTCGCCGTAGCGCAGCACCGGGGTGCCGGGCAGGGTGAACTGCAGGCTGTAGGCCATCTCGATGCGGCGCCGGTCGTTGCCGAGCATCGGCGCCAGCCGGCGGCGGATCCCCCGCCCATACAGCTGCATGTCCTCCTCGGGCCCAAAGGCGGCGAAGCAGTCGGCTCGCTCGCGCTCGCTGAGCCGCCCGAGGTCGATCTCGTCGTGGTTGCGCAGGAACGTGGCCCACTGGCACGAATCCGGGATCGTCGGCGTCGCCTCCAGCGCAGACCTGATGGGCGACGCGTCGGCCCGGGCCATGGCCAGGAACTGGCGCTGGTTCAACGCGAAGTTGAAGAGCATCGGCAGGCGGTCGCCAGCGCCGAAGTACTCGACCAGCTCGTCGCGCTCGACGTTGGCCTCGGCCAGGATGACGGCGTCGCCCCGCCGCCACGACGCCAGCTCACGGAACTCGCGCAGGTAGTCGAAGTCCTTGCGAGGCTGGGCCTGGTTGGGCTCGGTCAGCTCGATGATGAACGGGGCGGCGTCCATCCGAAAGCCGGCGACGCCGAGCTGCAGCCAGAAGGCCATGATCTTGCGGACCTCGGCCCGCACCTGCGGGTTGGCCATGTTCAGGTCGGGCTGGAAGTCGTAGAACCGGTGGTAGTACCAGGCCCCCGCCTCCTCGTCGAAGGTCCAGGTCTCGCGCTGCACGCCCGGGAAGACCACGCCCTGGGCCCGGTCCGACGGCTCGTCCTTTGACCACACGTACCAGTCCCGGTAGGGCGAAGCCGGGTCGGACCGGGCCGAGGTGAACCAGGGGTGCTCGTCAGAGGTGTGGTTGACGACGAGGTCGATCATGATCCGCAGCCCGCGGTTTTCGGCCTGGTGGACCAGCTCGGCGAAGTCGCCGAGCGAGCCGAGACGGGGGTCGACGCCGTAGAAGTCCGCCACGTCGTAGCCGTCATCGCGGTCGGGGCCGGGGTGGATGGGGTTCAGCCACAGGCACGTGACCCCCAGCCGGGCCAGGTAGTCCAGACGGCTGGTGAGGCCGGCGAAGTCACCTATGCCGTCGCCGTTGGAGTCCTGGAACGTGGCGACGTCGAGGCAGTAGACGACGGCCTGCTTGTACCACCTTTCGTGCATGGACCCGTTCCTAGCCTGCGGGCGGCAGGACCGCTCGGCCTCTGGTCACCCGCGGTGCTGGTCGGGCCAGGTGACGAGGTCGGCCAGGGGCTTCTCGGCGATCGGGGCGAAGCTGTCTCCGATCAGGCTCGGCGCCGGTCCAAGGGGAGTGGCCGAGGCCGGAAACGACCAGCCGTGCTGATCATCCCGGTTGCCTGGCGGCGACGCCTTCCACGGGATCGACGGGATCGACGGGATCGTACGAGGCCTGGAACCACACGACCTTGCCGCCGGCGCGCAGCTCCACGCCCCATGACGTGGAGATGGCGTCGACCAGCATGATCCCCCGGCCGCTCGTGGCCCTGGAACCTCGTCCGGCCAGTACCGGCTCGTGGAGGGGGTCACGGTCGCTCACCGACACCGAGATGCACCGGTCGTTGACCCGGGCCGTGACCTGGGTGTCGGTGCGGGCGTGGAGCACCGCGTTGGTGACCAGCTCAGAGACGAGCAGCAGGACATCCTCGATCACGCGGTGGGGCAGCTCGGCCGAGCCGTAGAGCAGCGCGGCCACGGCGTGGCGGGCCGCCGAGACGCTGCTCGGCACGGCAGGAAGATCCATCTCCATGGTCTCTGACGGGCTCATCTCATCGGCCTCCGCTACCCGTCCTTCACACCGGGAAGGTGGCTCAGGCGCTCGAGGGTCGCCCTCAGGATCCGAGACACGTGCATCTGGCTGAGGCCGACCCGGTCGGCGATCTCGGACTGGCTCAGCTCCTCGTAGAAGCGCAGGTGGAGCACCGTGCGCTCCCGGTCGGGCAGGCGCTCCATCAGCGAGCGCACGGTCTGGACAACCTCGAAGGAGTGCAGCGGGTCGCCATCGCTCGCCAGGCGGTCCTCGAGGCTCAACCGCTCCCCGTTGGCCGAGGGGGCGTGGATCGACGTCGGCCGGTAGGCGGCGCTCACCTCCAGCGCCTGGATCACGTCGTCCTGGGCGCAGCCGAGGTGCTCGGCCAGCTCAGGCACCGTGGGCGCCCGGCCGAAGTCGTCTCGCAGCTCGGCCACCGCCGGGCGCACCCGCAGGTGGAGGTCCTTTATGGGCCTTGGGACCTTGAGCGCCCACGTGTGGTCACGGAAGTGACGTCGCAGCTCGCCCAGCACCGTCGGGGTGGCGAAGGTGGTGAAGGAGTTCCCCCGCTCGGGCTCGAACCGCTCGATGGCCCGGAGCACGGCGATCATGGCCACCTGGAGCAGGTCGTCGAGCGGCTCGCCGCGGCCGTTGAAGCGACGGGCCAGCGTGATGGCCAGACCCCGGTGGCGCTCGGCCAGCTCGTTGCGGATCGACCGGTCGCCGGTGTCCTTGAAGCGGGCGAACAGCTCGCGCTCGTGGGCGGTGTCCGGGGTGGTCATGGCGCCTCGGGGCGCGGGGCCACCAGCTGGAACGACGCAGCCTCCTGGTCGATGCTCCACCCGATGTCGAGTCCGTCGAGTATCAGCCGGCTGATGTTGTCCACGGTCGCGGTGGGCCCGTGGTCGATGATGCACCCCTCAGCGACCAGGTGCTTGAGGTGGCCGACCAGCGACAGGCGCAGCCGGGCTCCATTCTCGGCGTGCTCGATCAGCAGGCTGCACAACTCGTCGATGGCGATGCGCAGGTCGTCGAGCTGGTCGACGTCGAGCTCGAGGCTGGCCGCCACGCTGGATGTGACCAGGCGAAGCACCCGGAGGTGCTCGCTCTGCGCCGGGACGGTCAACTCGACCGGCCCCGTCCTCTGCTGGATGCTCTGACCTTCAGCCACGTCAACTCCTCGCCAAGCCGGGTCGGCACCAGCGGCACCGTCGGACCTACCCAACCCCACGCTGTCGCCATGCCTGGCGATGCTTCGGGCCTGGCCTCACCGGGTAAACGGGGAACATGGGCGACCCCGAAGGCGACGACGAACAGGACACCCGGATCTCGCACGACCCGAGCCGGCATCCGGGCTCGGCCACGACCAGCACGCCGGCCCGAGGCCGTGACGCCGCCGTGACCGAGGACCCGGCGGAGAGCGCCGAGATCACCAAGGCTGCCGGCCTGTGGATCGTGTTCCCGGTGGTGTGCGTGATCGTGCTGGTCATCGTGCTCCTCGTGGCCGTCAGCAGGTAGCCGTGAACAGGCAGCTGAAGACCGGGCGGAAGGGCCTGGGTCGGGGGAGAACGGTTGCGGGAACAGGCGGGGCTGGCCGCCAGCGCCTACGCCGGGGGCTTGGAGGTCGCAGGTGAGCCTGATCGTGGAACCCGGAGCCGAGCCTGACGGCGGTGGCCCGCTGGTGTTCATCGACGGAGAGCTGGATGCAGGTACGGCCCCCCGGGTCGGCGCTGCCCTTCACAGCCTGATCGACCAGGGCGCCACGTCGATAACCCTCGACTGCGCCGACCTCCGGTTCATCGATTCCCAGGGCCTTGGCACGCTGGTCGGCGCATCGCGGCGCCTGAGGGACGCAGGGGGAGCGCTTCACCTGCGCAGTGCCGGCACCCAGCTGGTCCGGGTGCTGCGCCTCACGCGGCTCGACGAGGTCTTCGTCCTGGATTAGCGGAGCTTGGTCGCTCTGACCCAGAGGCTGCTACGGCAGTCTGCTCAGCGAACCCAGTCGTCCAGCAGGCGGGCCCGCCGTTCCCACCAGTCCTCGACCGTCATGGCGTAGCGGTAGTGGTCCTCCCAAACGCCGTTGATCTCCAGGTAGCGCAGCGCCGTCCCCTCGTTGCGGAGGTTCAGCTTCTGGGCCACCCGGTTGGACGCCTCGTTGCGGGGGATGATGGCGACCTGCATCCGGTGGAGGTGCAGCTCCTCGAAGGCGAAGCGGAACAGGGTGACCACCGCCTCGGGGGTGTAGCCCTGGCCGGCGCACCCCTGGTCGATCCAGTAGCCCACGTAGCCGTTCTGGAACGGGCCCCGCTGGATGCCGGAGAGGTTGATCTCGCCGCAGAACCGTTCGCCGACGAAGATGCCGAACCCGAAGCCGGTGCCCAGCTGGCGCTCTCGGTCCCGGGCCCCGCACCGGGCCGTGAACACGCGCCGGTCATCGGCCGGGTCGGGGCTGCCCGGCAGCGGCGCCGGCTCCCACTTCACCAGCCAGTCCCGACCCTGGATGCGGACCTGGCGCCACCGGTCCCAGTCGGCCGGGGTCAGGGGCCGCAGCGTGACCCGCCGCCCCCGCAGCTCGAGGGAGCGCTCGAGGATCGCCATGAGGTCATCGACGCTAGTCAGCACCGCCCCGGGCCGGGTCCGGACGATTCCTGCGAGGGGCAGCGTCGCGAGGGCGCCGAGATCGGGCTGCCAGCGAAGATGCCTGTTGGCGAATCCGCCTTGTCAGCGCAGCGAGGCGCAGAGGCCGTCGAGGATGTCCGCCTCGCTGACCAGGCACGAGCCGAAGCCCCGGTGGCGGAAGATGGCGACCAGCACGCACAGCCCCCCGACGATTACGTCAGCCCGTCCCTCCTCCAGCCCCGGGTTGCCCAGGCGGTCCCGGCGGTCGCCCATCGCCATGGTGCGGAACCAGTCCTCGACCGTGTCGCGCTCCAGCACGTGGTGATGGACGAGGTCGGAGTCGTAGGTTTCGAGCCCGAGGTCGAGGGCGGCGACGGTGCTGACGGTGCCGGCGAGGCCGACGAAGCGCTCAGCCGATACCAGCGCTGGAAGCTGCCGGTCGGCGTCCTCCAGGGCGTCGTGCACCTCGCCCAGGGCGTTGGCCAGCTCCTCGGGCCGTGGCGGGTCGTGCTCGATCCACCGCTCGGTGATCCTGACGCACCCGACGTCCAGGCTGACGACGCCGGGCGGCTCGGTGCTGGGGACTCCGACGATCAGCTCGGTAGAGCCGCCTCCGATGTCGGCGACGAGCATCGGCGGGCCGCCGGGGTCGAGGCCGGCGGTGGCGCCCTCGAAGGCGAGCCGGCCCTCCTCGAGGCCGTCGAGCAGCTCGGGCCGGGTGCCGAGGGCCGCCTCGGCGGCGTCGAGGAGCTCGTCGGCGTTGACGGCGTCGCGTGCCGCCGAGGTGGCCACCGCCCGCACCCGCTCGACCCCGTGGCGCTCGATGACCAGGCGGTACTCGCCCAGGACCGCCGCCACCCTGTCGATGGCCTCGGGCCGCAGCCGACGGTCGGCGTCCACCCCCTGACCGAGCCGGGTGATCCGCATGAGCCGCTCGACGGTCTTTCCGGCGCCGTCGAGGACGAGGAGCCGGGTGGAGTTAGTCCCGCAGTCGACGGCGGCCACGGAGCCCACGCCCGCAACCTACCGGGGCAACGACGACGAGCCCGGACCACGCCTCGCCGAGGTCAGCGCGCCCTGTCACGAAAATCGGACCGAGGCGGGCTGGGCGGCCCCTCCGCCAGCCGGTCGGCCACCCATCGTCCGACCGGATCTCCGGTGCCGGCGAGGAAGTCGGCGTAGTGGCAGTGCAGGCACTTCACCCCGATCCGGGTGCCGCCGACGCCACCGGAGGGTCGAGGGCCCTTCCACCCTGCGGGCAGGGCCGACTCCCGCTCGGCGGCGGCACGGCGGTGGGCGGCGGCTAGGGCGTCGGCGGGCACGTCGGCCTCGGCCCGCGCCACCCCACCGGCAGCTTCGAGCCGGGAGACAGCCCTGCGCTCGAACTCGCCCACCAGCCAGTGGCGCGTCGGCATGGGCGTGCCGTCGTGGAGCAGGGGGTGGTTGCGGATCACCACCGGTCGGCCGTGCGGGTCGCGCACCACGACGGTAAACGCCCCCTGAGGCTGCCGGCCGAGCAGCCGGGCGACAGCTTCTACGACGCCCGGGTCCGGCGTCGCACCGTCCTCCACGACCGAGAGCCTGCCAGCCGCCCACCTACCGTGGAACGCCCGGCCAGTGGAGCCGGCCCGGCTCAGGAGGCCCGTTGCCCTTCCGCATCCATCCTGATCTGGTGGCCGCCCTCGGGCGCCGCCCCGGCCCGAGCCGGGTGTCGGTGCGGTCTGCCGTGCGCCAGCCCCTCCTCGAAGCGGCGCTGAAGGCGGCGGCCGCCGCGGTCGAGGCCGAGATGGAGTCAGGGGTGCAGTGGCGCTACGTCGAGCCGTGGGTGGGAGAGCTGGTGGTGGACGCGACCAAGGACCAGGCCCAGGCCGACGCCGTGGTGCAGGCGATGGTCGCCGGCCTGCGGCAGGTGGGCCTGGGTGACGCCGACCTCCTCCCCGTCGACGCCCCTACCGCACCAGCCGCCGTTACCCATCCCGCTCCCGAGGGCAGGGGACGATCCCGGGCGCTGAACGGATTGGCCGAGGCGGTGGGCTCGGCCTATGACCGGGCCGGCGACCCGGTCGGGGCCCGCCGGGCCCGGGAGGCGGCGGCCGGCGCCTCGGGCGGCGACGAGGCGTTGGAGGATGTGCGCCGCCGCGCCGTGCTGGGCCTGGTCCTCCGGCAGTGGCTGCCCTACGAGCTCGACGCCGCCGGTGCCGCGTTCGAGGCCGCCGCGCTGCGGGATCTGCCGGACCCGCCGACCGACGCGACCGCCGTCCTGGAAGCCGTGGGCCACGCCGTGCTGGGCGCCGTCGAGCGCCTCGAAGCGACGCCCCGGGCCGCCATCGTGGACCTCGAGTCGGCCTACGCCGTCGGGCGCGACCTGCACGACGTCACCTGGGGCTGTGCCGGCGAGGAGGGTCGAGCCGGCGAGGTTCTGGTCGAGGCGGCACACCACCACCGTCCCGACCAGCCCGGCCAGGTGCTGTGGACCGCCGCCACCACCGGCGCGTTCCAGCGCCTGGTGCCGCTGGTCGAGGCGCTCGGGCCCGACGCCCTGGAGCGTTGGCGGCGCCTCACCCACGAGGAGCGCACGTTTCACGCCCTGGTCGTCAAGGCCCTCGGAGCACCGGCGGCGAGCGGGCGCCTCGACGCCCTCGACGAGGCGCTTCAAGGCGCCGTCGCCGACGCCGAGCCCGCCGCCGTGGAACCCCTGGAAGCCGCACTCGGGCACCTGCCGTCGGTGGCCTGGTCACTGGCCCTGTGCACCGCCTGGGAAGCGGCCGGCGAACGCTGCCGCCACGTCGTCGCCCGCCGCGGCGCCGAAGGCCGAACCGCCCTCACCGCCCGAGACGCCGCCACAGCCGCCGTCCTGGCCCACGTCCGCGTCCTGACCGACCAAGGCGCCGCTGTACTCCACGAACTGGCCCAACGGACGGCAACGTTGTGATCTGGCAAGGAGCCCGAGCAGACGGTATTAGCGACTCGACGGCCTCAGTCCCAGAACTTCGCCTTTTCCCAGAGGGAGTGCCAACCAGAGCGGGGCTTGGGCGGGGGTGGCGGCTGCGGGGGCGATGGGGCGGCGCCGGGGGCCGGGAGGATGGAGAAGGCCTCCTCGCCCGGTTTCACAAGGCCGTACTCGGCGCGGGCCAGGCGCTCCACCTCGGCGTCGCTCGACAGCGTGTCGGCCTGGGCCTGCAGGCCCTTCGTCTGCTGGTCGAGCACCGCGTTGCGCTCGCGGGCGGCCACGATCTCCTGACGCTGGTCGTTCCAGGTACGGGCCGGGTTGGCGAAGGTGAACAGGATGCCGACCACCACGAGGGAGACGACGAAGAGCCGCCGGAGACGGTGGTTTCCGGCCAGGGCGGCCAGGCGCGGCTTGCCGGTCACTGCTGTCTGCCGCCTCGCCCCTTGACGGCGGGGAACGCCGCCAGGCCCCGGTAGCGGGCGCTCGGCCCCAGGCCCTGCTCGATGCGCAGCAGCTGGTTGTACTTGGCCACCCGGTCTGAGCGGGCCGGGGCGCCCGACTTGATCTGCCCGCAGTTGGTGGCCACGGCCAGGTCGGCGATGGTGACGTCCTCGGTCTCGCCCGAGCGGTGGCTGATCATCGAGGTGTAGCGGCTGCGGGTGGCCAGGTCGACGGTGTCGAGGGTCTCGGTGAGCGTGCCAATCTGGTTGACCTTGATGAGGATCGAGTTGGCCACGTTCTCGTCGATCCCCCGCTGCAGGCGCTCGACGTTGGTCACGAACAGGTCGTCGCCCACCAACTGCACACGGTCACCGAGCTCGGCTGTGATGGTTGCCCACCCGGCCCAGTCGTCCTCGGCCATGCCGTCCTCGATGGAGATGATCGGGTAGCGGGCGCACAGCTCGACGTAGACGGCGACCATCTCGTCCGACGACAGCACTCTGCCCTCGCCGGACAGCCGGTAGGCGCCGTCGGAGAAGAACTCCGAGGACGCCGGGTCGAGGGCGAAGCCGATCTCGTCGCCCAGGCTGCGGCCGGCCCGCTCGACGGCCTCGACCATCAGCTGCAGCGGCGCCTCGTTGCTGGGCACGCTGGGGGCGAAGCCACCCTCGTCACCGAGCGCCGTCGACAGGCCCTTGTCGTGCAGAACCGCCTTCAGGGCCTGGTACACCTCGGCCCCCCACTGCAACGCCTCGGAGAACGAGGCGGCGCCGACGGGCACGATCATGAACTCCTGGAAGTCGACCGAGTTGTCGGCGTGGGCGCCGCCGTTCAGGACGTTCATCATCGGCACCGGAAGCACGTGGGCGTTCGGGCCCCCGACGTAGCGGTACAGCGGCAGACCGAGCTCGGCGGCCGCCGCCTTGGCCACGGCCAGGCTGGCACCCAGGATGGCGTTCGCCCCGAGGCGGGACTTGTTGGGGGTGCCGTCCAGGTCAAGCAGGATGTCGTCGACCACCCGCTGGTCCAGGGCCTCGTAGGTGAACAGGGCGTCGGCGATCTCGTTGTTCACGTGCTCGACGGCCTGGCGCACGCCCTTGCCCCCGTAGCGGGCCCCCCCGTCGCGAAGCTCGGCCGCCTCGTGGGCGCCGGTGGAGGCGCCGGAGGGGACGATGGCCCGGCCCGTGGCCCCTGACACCAGAGCGACCTCGACCTCGACCGTCGGGTTCCCCCGGCTGTCGAGGACCTCGCGGCCGAGCACTGCTTCGATCTGGCTCATGGTTCTGATGTGGCTCCTGTGGCTGCTGGGGCCAGGTTAGAGGAAACCGCCACCGCGCCGTGGTCAGCAGCGCCGCCTACCTCAACCTCTGACCACACCACCGGTCAGATGACTCAGGCGCAGCCTTCGGGGGTATCCAGGCCGGCCTTGGTGCCGACCGACCAGGTGGTCACGACTCCGTTCTCGACGGTGAACTGGTAGCCGGTGTCGCCGGTCAGGATGTCTACGTTGGTGCCGGCGCCGTAGGGCTCAGGGCTCTCGGTACGGGTGCCAGGCACGGTGGCCAGGCGGGACAGGGCGGTGCCGACGACGATCCCCTGGGGCGTGCGCAGGCGGCTGCCGGCGCTGACATAGATGCGGGCCAGCCGGCCGTTCAGGAACAGGGTGGAGAAGTCGCCGGACTGGTAGGCGCTGGCCGGGCTGGCGGAACCGCACCCGCTGGCCGGGTTGATCTCGGAGGGCTGGAAGGGGCCGACTGCTCCTGTGGCCGTGGCCTCCTGGGGGGTCATCCCGAGGTGGAGCGGTCCCAGGCCGTCGGGTGAGAGGGTGAGGCTGGCGAGCCTGGCCGTCGTTGTGGTGCGGGCTGGTGCGGTGGTGGGTGCCGTCGTGCGGGGCGGGCTGACGGGGAACACGGTCGTCGTCGACGGCGCCGCCGCCGTCGTCGTCGTCGTAACCGACGGCACGGTGGTGACAAGCGGGATGACGAACGTCGTCGAGGTTTGCGGCACGTCGGCGGCGACCGGCCTGGTGGCAACGGCGGTGCTTCCCGGGCGGATGATGATGGCTGCGGCGGCGGCGACCACGACCAGACCGGCGGCAACGGCGGCAGCAACCCACCAGCCTGCCGGCCCTCGTCGTGGAGCCGGGGAGAGCTCGGCCAACCCCGGCTCCCCCGCTGACAGAGGCGGGTACGGCGGCTCCGTCGGGGGCGGCGCTCCGGGCGTCCGGGGGGGCTCGCCGGCCGTCGCCGGGGGCAGGGCTCCGGCCGCCGGGCCCGGCGGCAGACGGGCCTCGACGGTGGCCCAGAAGCCGTAGCCGTGCGAGGGCGGCGCCATCGAAGCCAGGGCGGCGGTCACCGCCGGGTCGGCCTCGCCGTCAGGCACGCCGTCGGGCTCGGTCTGATCGCTCCAGGGATCGTTCATCGGTCCTCCTCGTGGCGGCCGGCCCGCAGCGTGGCCCGGGCTCGGGACAGGCGGGAGGCCACGGTGCCGACGGCGACGCCCAAGATGTCGGCCGCCGCCTTGTTGTCGAAGCCCTCGCCGTCGACAAGGACGACCGCAGCCCGCTGGTCGGCGGGCAGCGAGGCAAGCAGGCGGGAGACCCAGTCGGAGGCCACCACGGTCGCCTCGGGACCCGACCCGAACACCGCCGGCTGGTCGGCGGTGTCGTGCCAGGCGTGCGGCGCCGGGCGGGCGGCTCCGCGGCGCAGCTCATCCATGCAGGCGTTGTAGGTGATCCGGTACAGCCAGGTGCCGAAGTCAGCGTCCGCCCGGAAGCCGCCGATCGACCTCCATGCCTTCAGGTACGCCTCCTGGAGGGCGTCGTCCATGCGCTCGGTGTCACCCAGCAGCTTCCAGGCCAGGCCCCGCATCCGTTCGTCCTGCCTGCGCAGGAGCACGCAGAAGGCGCGGTGGTCGCCGCCTCGCGCCTGTTCGAGGTTGCCCAGCCGAGCCGGCGCCGTCGCCACGTTCACAGTCAATCCGAACCGGCAGGTGAAGTTGGTGGACCCACGCCACTCTGACGCTGACAGCAGCCAGAACCTTCCCAAGCTCCTTCGGTGCTACCCCGGGCAGCGGTGGGTGGCGATCGGCAGGAACATGCCTGGCGCCACCAGCTCGACGCCGGTCGCGTCGACCACCCGCAGCTCGAGCGGCGGGGTGTCAGGCCGGCCGGCCGCCCGGCGCCGCTGCGACCGCTCCTCGAAGGCCTGCCCGCAGCGCGGGCAGGTGGCGCGGGCCGTGATGTCGTACCAGATGCCCACCTCCTGCACGTCCCACGCTGGGTCTGTCACTGGTGGCCTCCTGGTAGGGCGGGCGGGCTGGTCGGCACGCTACCGACCGGTCAGCCGAAGTGGCGGCGCACCGCTCGGCGCAGGGCGGCTTCGAGGTCGACGCCGCCGCCGCCCAGGCGCCGAACCGCCTCGAGCAGCTCCTCGCCGGCCTCCTCCTCCTTGCTCTTCGGGCCGCCGTTCTTCGGGCCTGCACCGCCCGAGAGGGCACCAGCGCGGCGCAGCACCTTGGTGGCCAGCTGGAGCGCCGGCAGCCCGGCGGGGATCCCGTCCAGCGGCCCGGTGCGCTCGGGCCGCTCGATCCGCTTCTGGGCGTCCCAGTTGCGCACCACCTCGTCCGCGTCGGTGACGGCGAGGCCGGCGAACACGTGCGGGTGGCGGCGCACCAGCTTGGCATCGACGCCGGCGGCGACGTCGGCCAGGCTGAACCAGCAGGCCTGCTCGGCGATGGCGGCGTGCAGGAAGACCTGGAACAGCAGGTCGCCGAGCTCGTCGCACAGGGCGTCGATCTCGTCGGCGCCGGGGTCGTCGCCCAGGGCGTCGATGGCCTCGACCACCTCGTGCACCTCCTCGACGGCGTAACGGGTGAGGCTCTGGTGGCTCTGCTCGCGGTCCCACGGGCAGCGCTCCCGCAGGGAGCGCACGGTGGCGCTGAGGCGCTGCAGCTCGGCTCCGACGGGAGCAGTCAGCCTCGGCACCCACAGCGTCGTCAGGTGGTCCGCTTCGACCTCACGATCGAGGTCGGCCCAGGCCACCTCGACGACCCGTTCGTCGGGCAGGCCGAGGCGCTGCAGCACGGTGACCACCGGACCGTCCTCGACCGCCAGCTTCACCTCGGACAGCGTGAACGACGAGTCGGTCTGGGACACCAGCAGAGGACCGCGCTCGCCAGCGGCCTCGACGGCGAAGCGGCTGCCGTCCACCAGGCGCACCCCGGCAGCCACGGGATCGATCCGGAGCCGGACCCAAGCTAGGTCCAGGAAGCTGAGCGCCGGCACCACCTCCAGGGCGATGTCGCCCTGTGATGCCCGCACCCGCAGGAGCTCGACGGTGCGCTCGGCCACCAGGGGCGAGCCGGGCACGCCGTACACCACCCGGCCCCACCGGGCGGCGGCGGCCACCAGGTCATCGACGATACCGCCATAGACCTCGTCCATCGTCGTGGCCGACTCGTAGCGGTGGTCGAAGGTGGACCCCGCCCCGACGGCCGCCGCAGAAGGGTGGCGGGACGTGCGCAGCATGCGGGCCGGCGGATCGACGGCGGCGAACGCGGCGTGGGCGGCGGCGGAGAGCAAGTCGGGACCGGCCGGTCCGAGCCCGACGACCACGACCGTCCCGAGCGTGCCCACCGCCGGGGCCGGCGTCACGACGAGGCGGCGGCCGTGGCGGCCACGGCCTCGACCGGGATCAGCGTGCGGAGCAGGTCGATGATCCACAGGCACAGGTCGAGGCCCTCCACCTTCTTCGGCAGGGGGACGACCATCTGTCCGCTCTCCTCCTTCCACACCGCCTTGGGGTGGAGGCGGCGCAGGCGCAGCTGCTGGCTGGTCCTCAGCTGGATGGGCGCGATGCGCACGGTGGGGCCGACGATGCCGCCCGCCGCCCCCTTGGCCACCACCACCTCGCGCACCCCGGTGCGGAAGCCCTCGGCCCGCAGCCGACCCACGGCCACCAGTCCCTCGGCGGCTGGCGGCAGAGGACCGAAACGATCTTCCCACTCGGCTCGGATGTCATCGACCTGGGCGTCGTCGGTGACCGACGCCAGCCGGCGATATGCCTCCAGGCGCACGTCGTCGCGGGCTATGTAGCTCGTCGGCAGGTTGGCGTCCACCGGCACCTCCAGCTTCACCTCGGCCGGGACCTTCGGCACCTCACCCTTTAGCTCGGCCACCGCCTCGCTCACCATCTGCACGTACAGGTCGTAGCCGACGGCGGCTATGTGGCCGCTCTGGTTGCCGCCCAGCAGGTTCCCGGCGCCGCGGATCTCAAGGTCGCGCATGGCGATCTTGAAGCCGCTGCCGAGCTCGGTGTGCTCTCCGATGGTCTTCAGCCGCTCGTAGGCCTCCTCGGTGAGCACCTTGTCCCGGGGGTGGAACAGGTAGGCGTACGCCCGTTGCCCCGACCGCCCCACCCGGCCCCGGATCTGGTGCAGCTGGCCCAGGCCGAGCAGGTCGGCACGGTCGACGACGAGGGTGTTCACCGTCGGCATGTCGATGCCCGACTCGATGATCGTGGTGCACACGAGCACGTCAGCCTTGCCCTCGGAGAAGTCGAAGACGACCTGCTCCAGGCTGCCCTCGTCCATCTGGCCGTGGGCCACCAGGATCCTGGCCTCCGGCACCAGCTCGCGCAGCGAGACCGCCACCCGCTGGATGTCCTGAACGCGGTTGTGCACGAAGAACACCTGGCCCTCGCGCAGCAGCTCGCGCCGAATGGCCTCGGCCACGGCCCGCTCGTCGGTCTCGCCGACATAGGTGAGGATCGGCTTGCGCTCGGCCGGCGGGGTGTTCAGCAGGGTCAGGTCCCGTATGCCGGTGAGGCTCATCTCCAGGGTGCGGGGAATCGGCGTGGCCGTCAGGGTCAGCACGTCGACGTTGGCCCGCAGGTGCTTCATCTGCTCCTTGTGGGTGACCCCGAAGCGCTGCTCCTCGTCGATCACGAGCAGCCCGAGGTCCTTGAACGTCACCTCCTTGGCCAGCAGCTTGTGGGTGCCGATCACGATGTCAACCTCGCCGGCGGCGACGGCCTGCTGCACCTTGCGGGCCTGGGCGGCGGTGAGGAAGCGGGAGAAGACCTCCACCCGCACCGGAAACCCGGCAAAGCGGTCGGAGAAGGTCATGTGGTGCTGGTTGGCGAGCAGAGTGGTCGGCACCAGCACGCACACCTGCTTGCCATCCTGCACCGCCTTCATGGCGGCCCGGATGGCGACCTCGGTCTTGCCGAAGCCGACGTCGCCGCACACCAGCCGGTCCATCGGCCGGGGCTCCTCCATGTCGGCCTTGGTCTCGGCGATCGCCTTGTCCTGGTCGGGGGTCTCGGTGAACGGAAAGGCGTCCTCAAGCTCCTTCTGCCATGGGGTGTCAGGCGAAAAGGCGAAGCCGGGGGTCTGCAGCCTCCGCTGGTAGAGCACCACCAGCTCCTGGGCGATCTCCCGGGCGGCGGAGCGGACCCGGGCCTTTGTCTTCGACCAGTCGGAGCCGCCCATCCGGTTGAGCGACGGCTGCTCTCCGCCCGAGTAGGGCCGGATCAGATCGATCTGGTCGGAGGGGAGGTGGAGGCTGCCGTCGCGGTACTCGATGACGAGGTAGTCGCGCTCGGGTCCGCCCATCAGGGCCCGGCGCACCATCGCCTTGTACCGGCCGACCCCGTGGTGGTGGTGCACGACGTGGTCGCCGGGCTCCAGGGCGTCGAAGAAGCCCTCGGTGGAACGGGGGCGGGCACGAACCTTGCGGTGGGCCCGGCGGCGGCCGGTCAGGTCCGGCTCGGCCAGGATCGCCAGCTTGAGGGCCGGCAGCACCACCCCGCGGTCAAGCGGCTCGACGACGACGCTGATGCCGGGGAGCGCCAGCGCCGGGTCGTCCAGCCGGCGGAGCGGAGCGTCGATCCCGGCGTCGGCCAGGCTGCGGCCCAGGCGGGCGGCGGTGCCGCCGCCGTCGGCGGCCACCACGATGCGGTAGCGGGCGGCCAGCAGGCGCCCGATGTGGCGGACGATGGCATCGGGATCACCGGCGACGGGCTCCCAGGCCGAGGCTTCGAACCTCGTCACCTCGGCGTCGCCACCGCCCGGCGGGGCGGGAACCGAGGAGACCGTCCACACCGGCGCGCTGGAGTTGGCCAGCAGTCGCTCGAACCGCAGGTGGAGCCGGGGCAGGTCTCCGCCGGGCACGCCCCAGGTGGTGGCCAGCGAGGCGGCCAGCGCCTGCTCCTCGTCCAGCACCTCGGCGGCCCGGTCCCGCAGCCTGCGGGGCTCGAACAGCAGGACCAGGCTTGTTGCCGGCAGGAGGTCGGGCAGCGCGTGCGGCGCTGCGCCCCCCGGGCCGGCGGCGTCTTCGGCGGTCAGCCACGGCAGCCACGACTCCATGCCCTCGAACACAAGACCCTCGGACAGCCGCTCCCACTGCTCCCGACCCCACGGCTCGCGGCTGATCAGAGCCCGGGCCCGCGCCCGCACCTCGTCGGTAGGCACCAGCTCCCGGGCGCCGAAGATGCAGACCTCGGCCAGATCCCCCTTCGACCGCTGATCGGCCACGTCGAAGGCGGTGAGCCGGTCCACCTCGTCGCCCCACAGGTCGATGCGCACGGGGACGTCTCCGGTGGAGCTGAACACGTCCACGATCGAGCCCCGGACGGCGACCTCGCCCCGGTGCTCGACCTGGTGCTCCCGCCGGTAGCCCATGCGCACGAGGCGGGCCATCAGCTCGTCCAGGTCGAGGCGCTGGCCCGGGCGAACCAGGATCGGCTCCGCATCCTCGACGTGCGGGCCGAGGCGTTGGACAAGGGCCCGCACGGCGGCCACCAGCACCTTCGGAGGGTCGTGGCGCAGCCGCCACACCGCCTCGAGCCGGCGACCCATGGTCTCGACCGCCGGGCTGATCCGCTCGAAGGGCAGCGTCTCCCACCCCGGGAACGTGGAGACGGCGTCGGCTCCAAGAAAGGCGGCGACATCGTGAGCCAGGTGCTCGGCGTCGGCCTGGGTGGGGGTGACGGCCACCACGGGGCGGCCGTGGCCGATGCCGGCCAGCGAGGCGACCACGAAGGGCCGGGCGGCGTCGGGCACCGACATGACCGCGGCCGACGCCCCGGCGGCCGGAAGCAGGGGGGCCAGGACGCGCCCCGAGGAGAGCAGCCGGTCGAGCGCCACGAGGCGGGGAAGGCTACCGGTTGAAGAGGCTTAAGCCGTCGGGCTCGTTGGCCTGACGGGTGCCGCGGCGACCGGAGCGATCTCGTCGGGCAGCACGATCTCGTAGCCGGCGGCCCGCAGCTGGTCGATGATGATCGGGAGGGCGGCGATGGTGGCGCCGCGGTCGCCACCCCCGTCGTGCATGAGGATCACGCCGCCCGGCTGGACCTGGCCCATCACCGCGCCGACGATGGCCTCGGGAGGCGGCTTGGTGTAGTCCTTGGTGTCGACGGTCCACAGCAGCACCTGCTGGCCCTGCGCCTTGGCCGTGGCCACCACGGCGGGACCGAGCGCTCCGCCCGGCGGACGAAAGTAGGTCGGCTTCAGCGCCAGCCGCTCGTCCAGCTGCCGGTTGGCGCCGATGATCTCGTCGTCGATCACCTTCTGGGGCTTGCTGGGCAGCTTCAGGTCGTGATCCACGCTGTGGTTGCACAGGTGGTGCCCGTCGGCCAGCTCGGCCTTGGCGAAGTCCAGTCGTGCCCCCACCAGCTGACGGGTGATGACGCAGAAGGTGGCCTTCACGTTCTTGTCCTTGAGGATCCGCAGGACCTCGGGGGTGGTGGGCCACGGTCCGTCGTCAAAGGTGAGGGCCACAAGCTTCTCGGTGACCGGGGCCGGCGGCACCGGTGGCTGCAACTCCTTCTGGGTGAGCACCTCGCCGCTGACGGCCCCCTTTCTGCTGATGGCCTGGCCGGGGCGGCCCGGATGCCACAGGCCCCTGATCACCTCAGGCTCGGGAGGAGCCGGGAGCTGGCCCTGGCCGGCGACGGCCTCCTCGTCCACGTCGGGCGGCTCGATCAGGCCGACGGTGGCACCGGCGGCCAGCACCGACTCGGGCGGGGCAGGCTGGCCGTTGACGAGGAACGTCACCGGCTTCACCGCCGGGTCCAGCACCTTGTGGGTGACGAGCGACAGCAGCCGCCCTGGGCGGGGGACGATGCCCGCCGCCTTCACCGCGGTGTTCACCGTGGCCGGCTTCGCCAGCATCACCGTCCGGGGCACGCCTCCGACCAGGACCGTCACGTTGACCTTGGCATGGTGCCGGGCCACCCGAAGGAGGGCGGCGCCCGATGCCGACGCGAGAACGGCCACGGCCACCACCACCACGAGCATCGTCCGCCTGCTCCGATGCCGGAGGTGACGGGCGTGGCGCCGGTCCATCATGTCGAGCCGTTCATCCGGCACATGGCGGCGTCGACACCCTCGGCCAGGATCAGCTCAACGGCATCGGCCGCCTCCTCGATGCCCACCGCCAGCTCGGCCCGCTCGGCCTTGCCGGGACGCTTCAGCACGTACTCGACGCCGGGCACCCGGCCTGAGGGCCTCCCGATCCCGACCCGCACCCGCATGAAGCCATCGTCGCGCAGGTGGGCCTTCAAGCTCTTCAGCCCGTTGTGGCCGGCCAGGCCGCCGCCCACCTTCACCTTCACCCGCCCGGTCGGCAGGTCGAGCTCGTCGTGGACCACCACGAGCCTGTCCAGCCCCAGCTCGTGGCGGCGGACCAGGGCCTGCACCGACTGGCCCGACTCGTTCATGAAGGTCTGCGGGAAGGCCAGGGCCAGGCGGCGGTCGCCGAGGCTGACCTCAGCCACAAGAGCCAGCTCCCGCCCGCGCTTCAGGCGCTCGCCGGCTCGCGACGCCAGAAGGGCGACGACCTCGGCACCCACGTTGTGGCGGGTGCCCTCGTACTCCGGCCCCGGGTTCCCGAGACCGACCGCCAGCAGGTCGGCCGGCAGAGCGGCTAGGCCCCTTCGTCCTCGCCCGGAGTGGCTTCGGCATCGCCCTCGGCGCCGGCCTCGCCCTCGGCTGCCTCCTCGTCGATGGCCTCCATCTCGGCGGTGGCGTCGGACACCGTGACCCGCACGACGACCTCTTCGGGATCGATGTCGGTGGTGACGCCATCGGGCAGGGCCAGGTCCTTCACCAGCACCTGGCTGCCCAGCTTGAGGCTGGACTGGTCGACCTCGATGGAAGCCGGGATCGACTCGGGCTTAGCGCTGATCGTGAGCGAGGAGACGACGACGTCGACCATGGCCGAGCCGCCGAGGTCGCTCTCGCCGACGAGGAGGACGGGCACGTCGGCGCTGACCGAGACGTTGCGGTCGACGACGATGAAGTCGACGTGGGAGACGGTGCCCCGGGTGACGTGGCGCTGGATGTCGCGGGCCATGGCCACGTGCTCGGTGCCGTCGACGTCGAGGGTGAGCACGGCATTGGTGCCGTGATCGCCCCGCAGCGCAGCCCGCAGCTCACGGGCGTCGACGGCCAGCGGCGTGGGCTCTACACCGAGGCCGTACAGGACGCCGGGGATCTTCCCGGTGGTTCGCAGCCGCCTGGTGGACCGGGACCCGAGGGTGCGGCCGGTCTCGGTGACGAGGCGGGACGACATGGCTGAGCAGCTCCTGGGGTGGAAGGGGACGCGCCACAAGTGCGCAGAGGACCACGCGACGCTAGCAGCGGGTCAGGACTGGTTGTTTCCGCCGAAGATCTCGCTGACCGACCGGTCTTCGAACACCGCGTCGATGGCCGCCGCCAGGAGGGGGGCGACGGACACCACGTCAAGTATCTGCAGTTGCTTCTCGCTCGGGATGGGGAGGGTGTCGGTGACCACCAGCTTGGCGATCTGGGAGTTCTTCAGCCGGTCGATGGCCGGACCCGACAGCACGCCGTGGGTGGCCATGGCCCACACCGCGGTGGCGCCGCGGTCGACCAGCACGTCGGCGGCCGCGCAGATGGTGGCCGCGGTGTCGATCATGTCGTCGATCACCACGCACAGCTTGCCGGCCACCGCCTCCTCGCCCATCACACCCCGGGCCTCGACCGCTCCGAGGACGTCGGTGTCGCGCCGCTTGTAGACCGCGGCCATGTCGACCCCCACCCGCTTGGCGGCCTGCTCGGCCACCTTGGTGCGGCCGGTGTCGGGGGCCACGATCACGTAGTCGCCCGGGGCGGTGTCCCTCAGGTGGTCGAGCAGGACGGTGGAGGCGGTGAGGTGGTCGACGGGGCCGTCGAAGAACCCCTGGATCTGGCTGGAGTGCAGGTCGACCGACATGAGACGGTCGGCGCCGGCCGCGGTGAACAGGTCGGCCACCAGCTTGGCGGTGATCGGCTCGCGACCCTTGGACTTGCGGTCCTGGCGGGCGTAGCCGTAGTAGGGCATCACCGCGGTGATCCGCTTGGCCGACGCCCTCTTGGCCGCGTCGATCATGATGAGCTGCTCCATGATCGCGTCGTTCACGGACTGCTCGGGCGTGTCGGCGTGGGTCTGGAGGATGAAGACGTCGGCCCCCCGCACGTTGTCGCCCAGGCGGCAGCGCAGCTCGCCGCTCTGGAAGTCGACGAGGTTGGCCTCGCCGAGGTGGATGCCGAGGTTCTCGACCACCCGCTCGGCCAACGGCAGGTGGGCACGTCCGGAATAGACCTGCAGCGTCCGCTTCGGGGTGATCTCCATCGGCACTGGGGGCGGCCTCCGCTCAGGTTTCGGGGGTGACGACCAAGTGTGACCCGGTGATCGCATCGACCGCCACCGAGCTCCCCGGCGCCAGCACGACGAAGGGGCCGACGCGGGCTCCCGGCCCGATCGTGGCCTGGTGCCCCACCACGTGCTCGACCACGGCGCCGGCGCCGACGAGGCAGTCGGTCAGCCGGGTGTCGGGACCGATCTCGGCGCCGGCGTCGACCACGGTGCGGCCCTGCAGGATCGTTCCGGGGTGGAGGCACACGTCGGCGGCCAGCTGCACCGTGGTGTCGAGGTAGGTGCGCCCGGGGTCGATCATCGTCACCCCCCGGCGCATCCACCGCTCGTTGATGCGGCGTCGCAGCTCGGCCTCGGCGGCCGCCAGCTGGACCCGGTCGTTGACCCCGGCTCCCTCCAGCGCCTCGTCAATCACGACCGAGCCGACCTTGTAGCCGGCCCGGGCCAGCACCTCGATGGTGTCGGTCAGGTAGTACTCGCCCTGGGCGTTCGACGGCGTGAGGCGGCGCAGCGTCGGCGCCACCAGGCCGCGGCGGAAGACGTAGATGCCCACGTTCACCTCGTCGATGGCCGCCTCCTCGTCGGTGGCGTCGCGCTGCTCGACGATGCGGGCGACGCCCCCGTTGCGGCCCCGCACCACACGTCCGTAGCCCGTCGGGTCGGCCAGGCGGGCGGTGAGCACGGTGGCCGAGCTGCCGTCGGCCCGGTGGCGCTCGACCAGGGCCGCCAGCGTCGAGGGGCGCAGCAGCGGGGTGTCCCCCGGCAGCACGATCAGGTCACCTTCGTGCTCGGGGTCAAGGTCGTCATCGGCACCGACGAAGGCGCTCATCGCCACGCTCAGGGCGTCGCCCGTCCCGGCCTGCACCTGCTGCTCGACCAGCTCGAGGGTGAGCCCGGGCGGCGCCTGCTCACCCAGCGCCTTGCTGACCCGGTCGGCGGCGTGGCCGACCACCACCACGGCCCGGTCGACCTTGAGTTCGGCCAGAGCGTCGAGCACGCGCAAGACCATCGGCCGGCCGCACAGGCGGTGCAGCGGCTTGGGGCGGGCGGAGCGCATCCTGGTGCCCTCACCGGCCGCCAGGACGACCGCGGAAACTGGACGCATGACCGAAGGTCTACCCCGTGGGGCCGGCCACGGGGTGGACGGGCTCGGGGGCAGCGGATCGAACGCTGATAACGAGATCCAAAATCTCGGGTCCTGCCATTTGGACGACCCCCGAAGGCGACGGGCGAGCGTACCGGCCGTCCGGCCCGCTACCCTGCCAAGCCTCATGGGTTCGCTGATCAAGAAACGCCGCAAACGCATGCGGAAGAAGAAGCACAAGAAGATGCTGAAGAAGACGCGCTGGCAGCGCCGGGCCGCCGGCAAGTAGCCGGCCAGCTAGCCCGCCAGCCCCGCAGGCCTCACCACCACGAGGCCCTCGCCCTCGAAGGCTCCGTCGACGAACCAGGTTCCGCCGCTGCCGGCGAGCACCGGCTCGACGCCGGTGGCCTCGAGGAGGCGGTCCCGCCATTCAGCCAGCTCGGGCGCCACGGCGAGCGCCGCAGGCTCTAGGTCGTTCGGACCGTCAGCCGTCGGCCCGCCGAGGTCGTCCCATGCCCGGTAGACGGCGGGTGTGGACACCGCTAGCGGCGGCGTCAGCAACGTCCACGCCCATCCGGCCAGCCCTTCCACCGGCAGCGGCTCCACCAGTTCGCCGATGCCCCGCACCCGGGCCCGGCCGCCCGCCAGGCAGAAGGCGACGTCGGCGCCGAGCGAGGCGGCCAGCGCCAGGTCGGCCACCCCGGCCCAGCGCAGGACGCATGCGGCGTCGGCCGAGCCGCCGCCGAGGCCGGCGCCGCTCGGGATGCGCTTGTCGACCCGCACGTGCGCATGGCGATCGACGGCCCGCAGCGCCCGGTTCACCAGGTTCTGAGGACCGAGCGGCACGTCGGGGGCGGCGCCCACCAGCTCCAGGCCGTCGCCGGAGCTGAAGGTCAGCCGGTCGGCCAGGTCGAGCGACACCATCTCGGCGTCGAGGAGGTGGTAGCCGTCGTCGCGCCGGCCGGTGATCCGCAGCGACAGCGTCAGCTTGGCCGGCGCCAGAAGCGTGATGCCGGTCATGGCACGAAGGCAGCCAGGCGCCCCCAGGCGTCGATGTCCAGCTCCTCGGCGCGGGCCGTCTCGGCCACACCCGCCGTGGCGAAGGCGGCGGGATCGACGACGCCGGCCAGCGTGCCGCGCAGCATCTTGCGGCGGTGGGCGAAGCCGGCCCGCACCACCTGGAAGAGGCGGTCTGCTCCGACGATGGCCGGGTCCACCGCCGGCCCCAGCGGGTGGCGGACGATGCGGACGAGCGCAGACTCGACGTTGGGACGGGGCACGAACACCGAGGCGGGCACCTTGCCCACCACCTTCGCCGTCGCCCAGTAGCGCACCTTCACCGACACCGCACCGTAGGCGCCGCTACCCGGGCCGGCGGCGAGCCGCTCGCCCACCTCGCGCTGCACCATCACCAGCAGGTCGCTGATGGCGGGAACGCCGTCGAGGAGGTCGCACACGAGCGACGTCGCCACGTTGTAGGGCAGGTTGGCCACTAGGTGCCATCGCTGGTCTCCGAGCAGGGCGGCCCAGTCGAGGACGGTGGCGTCGCCGGCGACAACCCGCACGCCTGCCGGCTCGACCACCTCGGCGAGCAACCGCAGGAGGTGGCGGTCGATCTCGATCGCCGTCACCTCGGCGCCCGTCTGTGCCAGCGCCAGGGTGAGGCTGCCGAGGCCGGCGCCGACCTCGACCACCCGGTCGCCGGGGCCGACGCCGGCCAGGCGGGCGATGCGCCGCACGGTGTTGGGATCCACCACGAAGTTCTGGCCGAGAGCCCTGCTCGGCCGCAGGCCGTTCGCCTCGAGCAGCCCAAGCACCTGACCCCGGCTCAGGGTCACGCGCTCATGAGGTCTACCGCAGGCCCAGGCGGGCCGAGCATGCGGGCCACGCCCCCCAGCCGCTGGTCGCCTGCAGCCGTTGGGCGACCGACAGCTGATGGTCGCGGCTGAAGTCGTTCGGGAGGCCGGATTCGCCCATGTTCAGCCATGTGTCGGCGCTGAACTGCCAGTAGCCGTAGTAGGGGCCGCTGCCGTCGTTGGTGTTGCCCGACTCGCACTGCGCCAGGCGGTCCCACACGCTGCCGCCGGCCGGGGTGGGCACGGCCGGCGGACGGGTCGGCGGCGGGGAGGGACGAGGCGGCGGAGGAGGCGGAGGCGGCGGAGGAGGCGCAGGAGGCGGAGGCGCAGGCTTGGCCGGCGGCCCGGCAGCGATGGAGGCGGCCCTGACGGCCACCGACGGTTGGGCCTCAACGGTGGTGGCCGGCCCGGTCTTCGCCTGGGTGGTCGTGCTGGTCGTGGACCTGGCCGTGAGCGCCGCCGGCCGGTTCCGGCCGGTGCTGGCCGTCCGGGCGTCGGCGTGAAGTGAGGTGAGCGGGTGCCGCGAGCCGGTCGGCCCGTCGATGCTCACCGCCGCTCCATCGGCCTGAGCGGGAGCCTCGGCCTGGTCCGGATCGGCTGGTGGCCCGCCCGCCTCGTCGGGCGCTTCGCCCGACGGCACGCCAGCGGCCAGCACCACCTCCGTCCGGGGCCCGGGAGCACCCCCGGGCACCGACAGGGCCAGGGGGACCAGGAGCACCGCCCCGCACAGGGCGAGGGCGATCACCGGCTTGCGGATGTCGGGTGCGGGTGAAGTCGGCAGAAGGCGCGCCTCTTGGCATCGGGGGCAGGGTCACCAGCCGGCAAGCACGGTCGAGGCGCGTTCAGGACCAAGGTCAGGACGCGACGAGAAGAGCCAGGCGCTCGGGCGGTGACGGAGAACCTACCGAAGAAGCGAGGACGGCGGCAAGACGGGCGGCGGCAGACAGAAGACCCGGCGGGCGTTCGCCGCCGTCACCTCCTCGACCGCCTCGACCGGCTCGCCTCGGGCGGCGGCGATCGCCGCGCCGACCACCGGGACCCAGGCCGGGGTGTTCGGCCTGCCCCGGTGGGGCACCGGGGCCAGGTAGGGGGCGTCGGTCTCGACGAGCAGCCGGTCGGCCGGGCAGAGGGCGGCGGCGGCCCGCACCTCCGGGGCGCCCGGGAAGGTGGCGATGCCGCTGAAGCTGAGGTGGCCGCCCACGTCGAGCGCCCGCCGCGCCTCGTCGGGGCCACCCGTGAAGCAGTGGAAGACGGTGCGCCCGGGGACGCCGGCCTCGGCCAGCACGGCGAAGGTGTCGTCCCACGCCGACCGGGTGTGGATCACCAGGGCCAGGTCACGCTCGACGGCCCACGCCACCTGCTCGGCGAAGGCGGTGCGCTGGACGTCGCGGGGCGAGTGGTCGTAGTGGTAATCCAGCCCGCACTCGCCGACGGCGACCACCCGGGGCCGGTCGAGGAGGTCGGCCACCGTGGCCGTCCCACGGCTGGCGTCGTGGGGGTGCAGTCCGACGGTGGCCCACACATCGGGGTGACGACCGGCTACGTCGATGGCAGCCAACGACTGGGCCCGGTCGGTGCCGACGGTGACGAAGCCGGAGACGCCGGCGGCCCGGGCCTGGTCGAGCACGTCCTCGCCCAACTGGAACCGGCCCTCGTCGTAGGGCACGTGGCAGTGCGAGTCGACCCAGCCCACGCGGCTCCTCAGCCTGCCTCTTCGGCCAGCCGGGCCAGCTCGTCGTCGACCACCGACGGCTCGAGCTTGGCAAAGACCGGGGTGGGCGGCGCCAGCGGTGTGCCGGGCACGATCGACACCCGGCTCCAGGTGGCGGCGGCGGCGGCGTGGTCGCCGGTGAGCACCTGGTAGGGGGTACCCCCGTCCTCGTCGACCTCGACCATCTCGGGCATGGACGACCAGGTGCCGACGCCGCCCAGCTGCTCGTGCACCTTCTGGGCCGAGTGCGGCAGGAACGGGGTGAGGAGGGCCTTGGCGTCGTCCACCACCTGCAGCGCCACGTGCAGGACCGTGGCCATGCGAGCCGGATCGGCTGTGCGCAGCTTCCACGGTTCGGTGTCGGACAGGTACTTGTTGGCGGCGAACACCACCGCCATGGCCTTGCCGATCGCCGCCTTCTGCCGGCTCTTCTCCAGCAGGCCGCCGACCTCGGCGAAGCCGGCCTCGGCGGTGGCCAGGACGGCGTGGTCGATGTCGGTCAGCTCACCGGCCTCGGGGATGGCGCCCAGGTTCTTGGCCGTCATCGACACGGTGCGGTTCACCAGGTTGCCCCAGGCCGCCACCAGCTCCTCGTTGTTGCGGCGCACGAACTCGGCCCAGGTGAAGTCGGTGTCCTGGTTCTCGGGACCGGCGATGGCCAGGTGGTAGCGCAGCGGGTCGGGCCCGTAGCGCTCGAGCACGTCGCGCACGTAGATCACCACGCCCTTGGACGAGCTGAACTTGCGGCCCTCCATGGTGAGGAACTCGCTCGACACGACCTCGGCGGGCAGGCCCAGCTCACCCAGCTGGCCGGGGCTGCCGCCATGGTCGCCGTGGCCGCCGTAGCCGAGCAGCAGCGACGGCCAGATGACGGTGTGGAAGACCACGTTGTCCTTGCCCATGAAGTAGTAGGCGCGGGCGTCAGGGTCCTGCCACCAGGCCCGCCAGGCGTCGGGTTCGCCTCGGCGGCGGGCCCACTCGATCGACGCCGACAGGTAGCCGATCACGGCGTCGAACCAGACGTACAGACGCTTGTCGGGGCGGTCACGCCAGCCGTCGAGCGGGACCTTCACCCCCCAGTCGATGTCGCGGCTGATGGCTCGCGGCTTCAGGTCGGGAAGCAGGTTCGTCGAGAACGCCAAGACGTTCGGCCGCCAGTCGGTGCGGCTCTGGAGCCAGCTTCCGAGGGCCTCGGCGAACGCCGGCAGGTCAAGGAACAGGTGATCGGTCTCGACGAACTCGGGCACCTCACCGTTGATCTTCGAGCGGGGGTTGATGAGGTCGGTGGGGTCCAGCTGGCGTCCGCAGTTGTCGCACTGGTCGCCGCGGGCGCCGTCGTAGCTGCAGTGGGGGCAGGTGCCCTCGATGTAGCGGTCGGGCAGCGTGCGGCCGGTGGACGGGGAGATGGCGCCCTTCGACGGTCGGGCCTGGATGTAGCCGTTGCGGTACAGGCCGAGGAAGACCTCCTGCACCACCGCCTCGTGGTTGCGGGTCGTGGTGCGGGTGAACAGGTCATAGGCCAGCCCGAGCCCCTGCAGGTCCTCGGCGATCACCCGGTTGTACCGATCGGCCAGCTCTCGGGGCCCGACGCCCTCCTGGTCGGCCTGCACCAGGATCGGCGTGCCGTGCTCGTCGGTGCCGCTGACCATCAGCACGTCGTCGCCGGCCATCCGGTGATAGCGGCTGAATACGTCGGACGGGACCCCGAACCCGGCGACGTGACCGATGTGGCGGGGACCGTTGGCGTAGGGCCACGCCACGGCGGTGAGGATGCGCTGGGCCGTCACCGGCCCGAGCGGCCCTGCAGAGCGGGAGAGGACACGGGACGACCCTAGCGACGGGCTCCGGGCTGCCCGGGGCGAGTTGCCGCATAGGCGCGGTTTCGCGCCACCCCCAGTCGGTCGGCCACCTCGGCGGCGGCATCGCGGGCCGACAGGCCGGCGGTCCGGGCCTCGTCCACGGCGATGGCCACCTCGTCATCGCTCACCTCGGGCGGCTCGGCTCCTCCCACCACCACGACGTGCTCGCCCCGCGGGGGTTGTTGGCGCGCCCGGTCGGCGGCGGTGGCCAGCGTCCCGCGCCACACCTCCTCGTGCAGCTTGGTCAGCTCCCGGGCCACCGCACACGACCGTTCAGGCCCACAGGCGGTGGCCAGCTCGGTCAGCGTGGCGGCCAGCCGGTGAGGCGCCTCGAACAGCACGGTTGTGCGCTCCTCGGCGGCGACGGCAGCCAGACGCCGCCCCCGCTCGGCGCCCTTGCTGGGCAGGAAGCCCTCGAAGCAGAAGCGGCCGGAGGGCAGGCCCGACACGACCAGCCCTGCCACCACGGCCGAGGGACCGGGCACCACGTCGACGACATGACCGGCGTCGGCGGCGGCCCGCACCAGCCGCTCGCCGGGGTCGGAGATGCCGGGCAGGCCGGCGTCGGTGATGACGGCGACGACCTTGCCCTCGGCCAGCCAGCGCAACACCGCCCCGGCCTGCTCCTGCTCGTTGTGCTCGTGCACAGCCACCAGCCGCCTGGCCTGGACCCCGGCGTGGGTCAGCAGCTTGCGGCTGTGGCGAGTGTCCTCACAGCACACGACGTCGGCGGCGGCGATCACCTGCACGGCTCTCGGAGAGAGGTCGCCCAGGTTGCCGATGGGCGTCCCCACCAGCACGAGACGGCCGCTCAACGGATCTCCAGCACGTCGCCTGGAGCGATCCGCCAGCGGGCAAAGGCGCCGGCCTCGGCTTCGAGAACCTGGCGGGCCCGCCAGCGGGCCCGGCCAACCCGCCAGCGCCGCATGGGCGTCACCACGCCCACCACACGTCCTCCACGGCCGAGGAAGGCGACGTCGATCGGGAAGCGCATGCCGAGGGTGTGGACGCTGCGGCAGCCGGGCAGCAGCAGCGCACCATTGAGCTCGTCCCGCCCGAGCAGGCCCCTCAGGCGAGCCATGTGGGCCGAGGCGACCTCGAGCGGGCAGAGGACCTCTTCGCCCCGCACCAGCCAGGCCACGGCGGGACGCTAACCGCCGAGGCGGCCCATCCCACTCCCTGCTGTCAGCAGGAGCCCACGTCTGTCACCCATGGTTCGCCCAACAGGGCGTGGGCAGGATGCTGTGATGCCGACCACCGTCATCTGGTTCCGGCGGGACCTCCGTCTGGGCGACCACCCGGCCCTGGTCCAGGCGGCGTCGGGCGGTGGCCCCGTCGTCGCCCTGTTCGTGTCTGATCCTCGGCTCCGCAAGCCGGCGGGCCCGCCCCGCCTCGCCTTTTTGTCCAGGTGCCTGAAGTCGCTCGACGCCTCGATCGGCGGTAACCTCGTCGTGCGGGAGGGCCACCCGGCCGAGGTGGTGCCAGCCGTTGCTGGCGAGACCGGTGCCGCCGAGGTGTTCGTGTCGGCTGACTTCGGGCCATACGGCCACGAGCGGGACGAGGCGGTGGACAAGGCCCTGGCCGCCGCCGGTCATCGCCTCGTCCGGGTGGGATCGCCCTACGCCGCCGAGCCCGGCCTCGTTCACAAGGGCGATGGTGGGCACTTCGCTGTCTTCACCCCCTTCTACCGGACGTGGAGGGCCCATGGCTGGCCGGCGCCGCTGGCCGCACCAGCGGGAATCGCCTGGGGGGAGGGCCTGCGGTCCGATGGCGTGCCGGCCGAGCCCGCCGTTCCTGCCTCGTTGCCGCCAGCGGGCGAGGCGGCCGCCGTCGACCGCCTGGAGCAGTTCCTGGCCGGGGCGGCGCCGACCTACGACACCCGGCGGGACGAGCCCGCGGCCGACGCCACCACGCGCCTCTCGCCGTACCTCAAGTACGGCTGCATCCACCCTCGTCAGGTCCTCGACCGGCTGGGACGGTCACCGGCGCAGGAGAAGCTGCGCAGCGAGCTGGCGTGGAGGGAGTTCTACGCCGACGTCCTGTGGCACCAGCCGGCCACGGCCCGTCGTTCGCTGCAGCCGGCCATGACCGAGATGAGGCTGGACAGCGGCGCCGCCGCCGAACGGCGCTTCGACGCCTGGAGGACCGGCCGCACCGGCTACCCGCTGGTCGACGCCGGGATGCGCCAGCTGCTGGCCGAAGCCTGGATGCCCAACCGCCTACGCCTCGTCGCCGCCAGCTTCCTCGTGAAGGACCTGCACATCGACTGGAGCCGAGGGGCTCGCTTGTTCATGCACCACCTCGTCGACGGCGACCTGGCCTCGAACAACCACGGCTGGCAGTGGGTGGCCGGCACCGGCACCGATCCCGCCCCCTACTTCCGGGTCTTCAACCCCACCACCCAGGCCCGACAGCACGACCCGCAAGGTGCCTACATCCGCCGCTTCGTGCCGGAGCTGGCCAGCCTTGCGCCGCCCCAGCTGTTCGAGCCGTGGAAGCTGGAGGGCGGGCCGCCGCACGGCTACCCGGCCCCGATCGTCGACCACGGCGCCGAACGCCGCGAAGCCCTGGCCCGCTACGCAGAGGTCCGCAGTCGCGCCTGAGCCACGTCGCAGCAGGCCGGCGGCCTCAAGCGGCGCCTTCGTCCGCCTTCTCGGTCTCAGCGTCGGGTGGCGGCGGTGTGGGCTCCGCACTCGCTTCCCACGTCGACTCGACGGCCTGCTCGGGGCGCCGCTCGCCCTGGCGGGCGATGGCGTCGAAGGTGCGTATGTCGGCTTCGGTCAACGGTGGCTGCACGATGCTTCGGGGCCAGAGACGGCGACTGCGTACGACGTTGAACTCGGCGGCGTAGAGCGTCATCTGGGCGCCGAGGTAGATCCACGACACCAGTCCCAGCACCGAGCCAAAGTAGCCGTAGACCTGGCTGGCATGGCGGAGCTGGTGGCCCACCAGGTAGCCCCCGAGGGCCTGCAGCACCGACCATGCGATGCCGCCCAGGGCGGCGCCGGGTACGAGCTCCCCGGTGGGCACCGATGCCGGCGTCGTCAGTCGGAAGGCGGCGACGTAGAGGCCGATGTTGATGGCGACGGAGCCGACGATGCCCAGGACCTTCAGCGGCAGGGCGGCACTGCCGAACGTGGAGAGCGAGGCCAGCACCGTCGTCGCCACGAGGCCGAGGCCGATCACGCCGAACAGGCTCAGTCCCCGGGCGAAGCGGGCGACGAAGTTGGGCCGGATCACGCCTGGCACGTTCCACACCTCGGCCATCGCCAGCTGCGACACCTGCGTCACCCCGAGCGACCCCCACAACAGCCCGCCGACGCCGAACACCAGGGCCGCCCCGCTGCCCCGAAGCGGACGAATCTGACCGGTGGGGCCGACCAGCTGGTTGCCGATGATCGGGAAGTCACGCAGGGCCGAGTTCAGCACCGCCGTCTGGAGGGAGGAGTTGGCGCCGAGGGCCAAGCCGAGCGAGGTCGTCAGGAGAAGCAGCAGCGGGAAGACGGCCAGGAACCCATAGTAGGCGATGAGCGCGGCCAGGCTCCCGGCCCGGTCGTCCCCGAACTTCTTCACCACCCCGAACCCGATGGCCAGGACCCGGTGTCGCTGTTGGAAGCGGTCGACCCGCCGGACGAAGCCTTCCACCGGGTTCACGCTCACCATGGCACGCAGCATGTCAGCGTTCGAGAGGTTCCGGTGTCGCGGTGCCAGCCCCCCGGGCCGGCGCCGCCGCCCGAAGAGCGGTAGATGACATCGACGGCCACCACCGACGGCTCCACCCTGGAGATGACGTCGCCGACGGAGAGCGCCGCTCCGGGGGCGAACGACGGGCTGGTCCGCCCGACCGAGGCGGCTGTGGCTGTGGCAGCCGACGAGGATGTCGATCGGACGGCCGAGCTGCCCAGCTGCCCGGCGATTCCGCCGACGGCCCCCGCAATCAGGGCGATGGCGGCCACGCCCACGGTGGCCAGTCGCCGGCGGCGACCGCTGACCGGTTCGGTGGGCGGTACCGGTGGGTGCTGGGACCCCTGTAGCGGCGGCGTGTAGGGCCAGCCGGACAGCAGGTCACCATGGGCATCGGACGCAGAGAGATCGCTCATGAGGCCAGCATCGACCCCTCGTCTGGGAGCTGGCTGGGTGCGTGTTGTGGGTGCCCTGAGATATCGGACGACGCGGCCCAAAAAGCGGGACGCCAGCTGCCTTGACAAACCGTGACAAGACCGGTTGATCAGGCTAGGCTACGCATCGAGTCTCGATCAGTTCTCGGTCCGCAGGTCATAGATGAACTGACCGAGCGCGAGGTTCTGCTCACGACCACTCGAGTCTCAGTCGAGGGGTTGGGCCGCTTCTTCTTGACATCATCCCAGCGGGAGCGGGGGTGGGCCTGCCGGCCTGCTGTCGAGAAGGTGGGCCACTTCGGCCCATCTAGCTAGGCCCGCCCGCCAAACCCTCCCAGCTGTGGTCTGAAACCAAGCGGACCCCGTCGCCCGAGGCCAGATGCAACCCACCGGACGGCTCCATGAGGAGGTGGTCACATCGATTCGGGCGGTCAGTCCGCCGGAATGATCATCACCGGTAGCGACGACCGATGCGCCACCTTGTAGGTCACGCTGCCCAGCAACCGATCGGTCAGGTCGCCGTGACCGTGCTTGCCGAGCACTATCATGTCGGCACCGCGTTCAACGCCGATGCGCAGCAAAGCCCCGTCGACCGAGTCATTTTCCACCAACAAGGCCTCGTGTTTGGTCCCCGCCGCTTCGAGGGGTTCCATCCACTCGCGCTCCAGGGTGTCGCTGAGCTTCTCGCGCCACGCGGTCAGCCCCGTCGGCGGAAGATCGCGCCAGAACTCCAGCGAAGGAGTGAGCACGTGAACGGCGACAACCTCGCCGTCGCTGCCGGCTTGTTGAGCAGCCCACTGCAGCGCCCGGCGGGCCGCCGGCGAGCCGTCGACCCCCACAAGGATCGTTTGGATTGACACGCCTGCTCCTCTCGGCAACGGAAGTCTATCCCCCTCACGGCTCAAGCCGGACCTGACGAGCCGCAAGCGGTCGGCCCGATACGTCGGATCTGACCGAATACTCGCAGTGCCTGATCGGGCACACCGCTCACGGTCGCTGTTCGAGGTGTCGAGCAGCGACGGCACGACTACGCGGTGTCATGGTCGTGTCGAACGAATCGTAGACCGCGACGGACTCGGGGTGAGGGTCGCCGGGTACGACGGACATCCACGGTCAGGCGCAAGCGCCGGAGAGGACCAGCTGCGCCCAGAGACGACCGAGGACCCGAATCCGACCTGGCTAGAGCAGCGAGACGTGGCCCTTTTGGTCACGCCCGTTCGGTGTTGTGCCGCTCCCTCTCGGCGAGTGCGACAGCGGCGGCGATGTGGGACAGGTGGCTGAGGCCTTGCGGGAAGTTGCCCAGGAGCCGGTGGTGGCGGGGGTCGTACTCCTCGGCATACAGACCCAGGTCATTGGCCGCGGCGGAGGCCCGTTCATAGGCGTCTCGCGCCCGCACGGTCTGGCCCTGCTTGGCAAGGCACTCGGCGAGCCAGAAAGTGCAGGCGACGAAGACCCCCTCTTCACCGCTGGTTCCGTCGTGGCCTCGGTAGCGCCGGAGGAAACCATTGTCGTCGAGCTCCCGGGTGATCGCCTCGGTGGTCGAGATCATGCGCGGGTCGTCGTAGGCGAGGTAGTCCACGGAGGGCAGGAGGAGCAGGGAGGCATCGAGGGCGTCGGCTCCGTAGGCCTGGAGGTAGCAGCTACGTGCCGCGTCGAAACCGTGGGCTTCGATGGACGCGCGGATGTCCTCACGGATCTTGCTCCAACGCTTGGACGGGGCTTGCCGGAGGCATTCGTGGGCGAGGCGGATGCCCCGGTCAAGCGCCGTCCAGCACATCGCCTTTGAGTGAACGAAGTGCCGGGGCTCACCCCTCATCTCCCACAGTCCATGGTCGGGTTCTTCCCACCGGTCAGCGGCGGTGTCGACGAGTCCAACGAGGAAGCGCCAGTAGTCGTCATCGGGGGAACGGCCGCGTTGATGCCAACGCCAGGCGAGGTCGAGGAGCTCGCCGTAGGCGTCGAGCTGGAGCTGGCCGGACGCGGCGTTGCCGACCCGAACCGGTCTTGACCCCTGGTAACCGGCCAGCGGGAGTTCGAGCTCATCTAGTCGTCGGCTCCCGCCGAGGCCGTACATGATCTGGAGGTCGTGGGGGCTGCCGGCGGCGGTACGCTCGATGAAGCGGCGGAAACCGTCCGCTTCGGCTTCGTACCCGAGGGCTCCGAGGGATCGCACGGTGAACTGGGAGTCGCGGATCCAGCTGTACCGGTAATCCCAGTTACGAGTCCCGCCGATGGCCTCGGGGAGGGAGGTAGTCGGCGCCGCGGCGATCGCTCCGGTCGGGGCGATGACGAGCGACTTGAGGACGAGCGCGGAACGGCGGACGTCGGCCGCGTCGGAGGAGGCAAGGGCGGTTCTCGCGCTCCACGCCTGCCACCAGGCGACGGTGGTGGCCAGCCGCTCGTCGAGTTCGGCACCGTCGGGCTGGGGCGGCGGCTCGGGGTCGAGCTGCTCGGGCCGGTACCACGTGATGGAGAGCCGCGAGCGCTGTCCGGCGGCGACGGTGACGTGGCCGGCGAGATCATGGCCGTCGCGGATGTCGAGATCGGCATCGGTGGTTATGACGATGGCGTCGTCGCCACCGGTTGCGCTCCACAGGTGTGGCCGGTGCATTCGAAGCCATGGCTTGGTGGAGCCGTAGTCGAACCGGGGGACGATGTCGATATCGAGATCGACTCGGCCGCGCATCCCTTCGACGACGCGCAGCAGCTGGCGGTGCGGATCGGTGCGACCGCCCTCTCGCACGGTAAAGCAGTCGAGGAGGCGAGCGTCGCCGGTGTTGGTCGAGAACGTGGTCTCGAGGACCATCGTGTCAGTGACGTAGGCCCGGCGGTTTGGTCGAGCCTCGCCGGGTGAGATGCTGAAGTGGCCTGCTGTCCCCCAGTCGAGGAGACGGCCGAAGGTGCTGGCAGCATCCATGCGCGGCATGCAGCACCAGTCGATCGAACCGCTCGAGGAGACCAGGGCGGCGGAGTGGCCGTCGGCGATCAGGCCGTAGTCACCGATCGGCGGGTAGGCGATGTTGTCGTCACCACTCATGCGGCGCTGCCCAACCGGCCCGAAGGGCGCAGCGATCGCTCGCCCGCCCGCGAGCTGGGCGAAAGCCCAACGAGTCAGCCAGCGGTGGCCAGTGGCCTCGTCCTACAACCTCCGGGACCGTCATCGATCAACACCGCGGACGGTCGCCACGACGGCAGCGGTCACCGCAGCCAAGCCCGCGAATGCGGCGGGCAAGACCAGCGCCCGCCCGCCGGCGGCCTCGACATCGGCGGCCGCACCGGCGAGGCCAGCGGCGCCGCGAGCCATCAGTGCGAGCGTGGCACCCGTCGCGCCGAACTGGCAGGCCACCGCCCGCCCGACGCCAGCCGACACACCGGTGACCACCACGACGCGCTCAGCCACGCGATCCTCGGCCCGTATTGTTCATAGGTGTGGCAGATCCGCTCCCCAACTTGAGGCCGGAACGGCTGGCGTCGAGCGCATCGAGCCGATTTCCGGCCTGGTCGCACTGGTGATCGGGCAATGGTGCTCCTTCGGTGCTGGGCTGACTGGGATTCGGAGCCGATGGGGTCCCGTGCTTGGTGCCCGTCGGCCAGCGGGAGGGCCGGCATCGGGTCAGAGTCATCGTCGCTGGTGGTCGATCCTGGGCTGGGAGCAGGAGGAGCAGATGGTCGTTCGGAGCCCCGTCGGCGGTGCAGTCGACGCCGTCGCACAGCCGAGGCGGCGGCCGCTGGCCCGGCGCTTGTCCCATATGCGGACGGGGCATCTTGATCGCAAACTCCGAGGCAGCGCTGTCCTCGCGGTTGGTTGCCCCGTGTGCGATTCCCCACTGGCGCTTCCGGCTGGCGGCAGGGTCGTTGGGGTGCCCATCACGGTCAACAGCCGAGTCCCGGGGCGGCCGCTGAAGGATCATCGGTCGCTCTCGCGGTCGAGGATGTCGTCGAGTCGCACGAGGTCGCCGGCGGTGATCACGCCGACGTAGCGGCCGTCGTTGCACACGGCGATCCGATCTGTTCCGGCTTCCTCCATGGCGACAACGGCGTCGCGAAGGATCCAGTCGTGGGTGGCGACAGGAACGTCTGTTCGCATGATGTCAGCCACTCGCGTCTGCGCCCACTGGGCGCGCTCGACGCCGTTGAGGTCCTCGACGCTGGCGATGCCCAGATAGATGCCATCCTGGACGACAGCGACCGCTTGCTGGCGGCTCCCGGCGAGATGCTGCGAGAAGAGCTCGTCGACGGTGGCGTCGGGTGCGACGGACAGCGCATCGGAGGACACCAGATCAGCCACGGGGAGGAGGAGGCGCCGCTCGAGGTGGCCGACCGGGCCCGATGTCTGGTAAGGGGACAGGGAGGATCGGCCCATGACCAGCTGGGCCATGACGGCGGCGATCAGGCCGGGAACCACGAAGCCGGGGCGGCCGGTGAACTCGGCGATGAAGACGACCCCGGCGAGCGGCACCCGGTAACCGGCTCCGAGGAAGGCGGCCATGCCAACGACCGGGAAGAGCGACGCGTTCCCTGAGTCGAACACGCCACCGACGCATCGTCCGACCAGCGCCCCCTGGATGACCAGGGGCACGAAGAGGCCGCCCGTCCCGCCTCCGGCGATGACGGCGGCGTTCCCGGCGACACGGAGGGTTCCCAGGGCGACGATGGCGAGGATGGCGTGCTTGGGGTCGAGCGACCAGCGGAGTGCGTGGTAGCCTGGGCCGAGGACCAGGTTTTCCTTGCTCAGCAGGGTCCCGAGCACGACGGTCGCCGCGATGACCGCGCCGGACCCGGCGACCCGCAGCGGTATGTGACCGCGGGTGGAGAGGCGCTTGGCCCTCGCCATGACGAGGATGTAGAGCCGGGCCAGAACTCCGGAGGCCAGCCCGATGGCGGCGGCGCCGCCGAGGTCGACGAGGTTGAACGGGGGCTGACCGCCGATGGGCAGGATCGGCGCCGTGCCGGCGATGGCTGCGAACACCACGTAGCTGGCAGCCGAGCTGATCGCCGCGGGGAGGAGCATGCGCCGAGCCAGATCGTTCTGGAAGGGGACCTCGAGGGCGAAGACGAGGCCGGTGACCGGCGCTTTGAAGATGGCCGAGACACCGGCGGCGGCTCCCGCCACCATCAGGACCTTGGCATCGTCGGCGGCGAAGAAGCGGTGCAGGCGGCGTTGGAGGGACGATCCAAGGGCTGCGCCAGCGTAGATCGACGGTCCTTCGTAGCCGAGCGAACCCCCGCTGCCGAGCGTGGCCACCGCGGCCAGCATCCGCAGCGGGACGTCGCGCAATCGGAGCCCGAGGCCCCGGCGTCGGTGGAAGGCACGGATGTACTCGTCGGAGGAGCCTGGCGTCGTGCCGCGACCAGCGAGGCGGAGACAGCCAGTGGCCACGAGGAGCCCGAGCCCGGGGAAGGCGGCACGCAGGGCGAGGGGAAGGTTGAGGACCTGTTCCAGGGCTGCATGGGTCACCGTCTCGAACCCGGCGACCATGAGCCCGACGAGGAGTCCGGTGGTGCCGGCCAGGATCACGACCTGCTGCGAGCGGCGGGAGAGGGCGGCGATCCGCTGCCGGTCGATCGCCGACCACCCCGATCGCCGGCTGGGGTCACGTCGCCACGGCAATCGGCCGATCACCGTTCGACGACCGTGACGAGCTGCCAGCCGAAGATGTCGTCGCCGGCCGGCTCTCCGGCGGCCTCGGCGAAGGCCTGCATGCTGGCCACGGTGGTGTCGAGCACCGAAGGCGGCAGGCGAGCGGCGATTGAACGGATCGCCGCTCGGCGACGTGCGGTCACCGCTTCCACCCGCCGGCGTCCCCCCGCCGCCAGTCGCAGCTCCACCACGCGGCGGTCCTCGGCCCGATGGGCACGCCGAACAAGCTTCTTCGCCACCAGGCGGTCACAAAGGCGTGTAGCCGTGGACGAGTGGATGCCGAGGGCGTCACCGAGCTCGGTCACCGTCAACCCGGGTCGTGATGCGAGCACGACCAGAGCACGGAACTGCGGCAGCGTCACCCCCTGGGTATCGGCGAGCGATGTCGCCGCCACACCGACAAGAACACGCGATGCGACGAGCAGCGCGTCAACCGCTTCCTCACGAGCCTCCGATGACTGCATGACACCAAACACTGTAGTCCCACATCCGACGGCGGGTGTGCGGGGTGCCCGCGCAGAGCAGGTCATCGCCGCCTCGCCGCCTCGCAGCCACAAGGTCACCCCCGAACCCGCGGCCTGACAACCGAGATTCGGAGCTCCGCCCCGGACCCCGGCCTGCTTCGTAGCGCCAGCCCCAGGTCACAGCCGACCTCCGGTGCCACGTCCAGCGAGTCGCGACAGCTGAGGCGGGCGGGGCCCGCCTCGGCGGTTCTTGTGTCCTGCTCTGCTCCTCTCTTTCCTTTACTCCGACCCGTCGGGGCCGTTCATACCCGTTTGGCCACGATTTACCTCACGCGGCCGACGTTATGGGTTGTTGGCAAGCACCGCAGCTGGGTGGCGTTGACCTGGCCAGCACCGCTATGAGCTATCTACTGGCTGGCCATCGGCGTTATGGCTTTCGGCCACGGCATCGTCCTGGCACGACTTGGATCGACACCAAGGCCGGCGGTCACGCTCGCCCTCACCGCGCCCTTCGTCGTCTTCGCTGCTGGCAGCACGCTCAGCGCCCCCTGGAACCTCTACGATAGACGACGTGCAGATCGACATCCTCTCGGTACCGGAATGCCCGAACCTCGATGTGGCCCGATCACGGGTGCATGAGGCCCTCGCGGTCACGGGGGCGGTGGCGAGCGTGCGGGAGATCATTGTCCAGACCCAGACGGCCGCCGAGCAGGCAGGAATGCGCGGGTCTCCGACGATCCTCATCGACGGGCTCGACCCGTGCGCAGGCGGGGCCGAGCCCGGATCCCTGTCGTGCCGCCTGTACACCTTCGACGGACACATCAGCGGCGCGCCCGAGGTGGCGCAGCTGGTCGACGGTCTCCGCTGATGACGGCGGCTCGAGCGGCCCTGCCCGGCAGGTGAGCCAGCATCGGCGGCCGGGGCTTGGCCGTGAACGCGGCCACGTTCCTGGCGTCCGCCGCCTTCGTCGCGCATCCCCAACAGCGTCCGAGTGGCCCGATCTCATCCGCGGCCGGTCTTCGTCTTCCACGACGTAGTCTGGCAGTCCTGCCGGCTGGTCAGCGTCGGCATCGGCGGCGGCGTCCCGACCGGTTGGGCTCACCGCGGTCTACTGGGCTGGGGGCGCCCTCCTCCTCGCCGCCGGCGCCTTGGGGGTTGCTCGCCGGGCGGGCACCGACCCCGCCACGACCCCGCCGGGGGCCGCCTCCGGCACCCCCGTGTAGCTACCCGACCGGCCGCCGCGGGGCACCCCGACCCGCGCCCCCCGGCTCCGTCAGGGGCCGGGCAGGGCGAGCAGGCGCTCGACGACGGTGAGGAGGTCGTGCCCCGACACGTCCGGCACGTTGAACATGGTCGAGAGGCGACCCTCCAGCCGTGCGCACCAGCCGGTGCTGCACCCGGCGGACTTGGCGCCGTGCACGTCCCAGCCGTGGACGGCGACGAGGGCCAACCTCGCCGGCTCGAGGTCGAGGCGGGCGGCGGCGTGCCGATACGCCTGGGGCCGCGGCTTCCAGGCCTGGACCTCCTCGACGCTGATCACCTCGCTGACGTGCCGGTCGAGCCCCGCCCGACGGAGGAGCTCACCGGTGCTGTCGGCGCTCCCGTTGGTGAGCGTGACCACCGGGACCTCGGCGGCCGCCGCCTCCAAGGCGGCGGCGGCATCGGGATGCGGCTCGAGCAGGCTGAAGCCCTCGACGACGTGGTCAAGGGCGACATCGGTGGCGTCGGGCACCAACTGGCCCAGCGTCGCCCGGGCCAGGCGGGAGAACGTGACGTAGCCGCCGGCGCACCCGATGGCGAAGGCGTCCCGGAGCATCCAGGCGAACCACAGGTCCAGGAGTGACCCGTCGCCGGTGAGCTCGGCCAGCCGGCGACGGACGGGCGCCAGGGAGAAGAGGGTCTCGACGACGTCGAAGGCGAGGGCGGCCGGGCGGGCGGGAGCCATCGCGCCCGCCTACCCGCTGGCGCAGCCGGCGAAGCTGCCCAAGAGGGTGCGCCAGAGCCGTGAGCACCTCACGCTGGTAGAAGCGCAAAGTGGGTGGTCACGGGCTCCATCGCCGCATCCCGCCTCGCCCCGGTGGCCGCAGCCGAGATCGGCGTCATCTACACCACCGATCCGGAACGGCTCGCACGAGCCGGGCGCCTCCGTCCCACCACCCGCGGCGCCAACGTCTTGCTGGCCGTCCCCTACGACCCGCTCGTCTTCGAGGACACCATCGACTCCGGCGTTGTCACCTACGTGTCAACTGCCCCGGCTCGCGCTCGACTCCCTCACCGGCAACGCCCGCATGGCCGCCGAGGGCGAGGTAATCATTGGCTGGATGCGCAAGAACGAAGCGCGCTGGCACAACCGGACACTGGCGCCCCGCCGCAAAAGACAGAGCGCGTGATGGCCGACGACGGCCCCCGCATTTGATCAGGATCGCGACCCTGGTTCGTGCAACGTTCGATTCAAAGCATCGCGGCTCGGAGGGCGACGACCGACCGGCGGAGCTCAACGGCTTCAAGACTGTCGAGGAGCTGACTGGTATTCATCGGTGGCTTGCGCAGTGAAGCGGCCTACGAACTAGACACAGCCAACGAACTGAACGAAACCCTACAAGGGCGCGCAGGTGAGACTCGACTCACGGAGAATACGCCACGATCCGCCACGATCGAGGGGCGGACGACGGGCACGCGGCTGCGCTGCACCTCTGTGGCTGCCCAGGTTGGTTCATCGGCGTGAGCGGGAAGCCCGGACAGCGCATGCGACCGTGCTCGGAGGGCTGGAAGGACGATTCGTCCACCAGGCTTTGGCGAGGACTGCGGGTCTCGAGCGAGCCTAGCCTGGGCGCCGCCGCAGCCGCAGCCTCACGCTGTTCGGGGGCCTGTTCGGGGCGACAGGTTCGCGCCCGTCAGCGGCCGGTCCACGGCATTGCGTTAGAAGAAGCGTTATAAGCCCGGCCCGGAACGCAGAGGGCCGGTGCTTGCGCACCGGCCCTGACCTGCACTTTTGTGGTGGCGGGGGTAGGATTTGAACCTACGACCTTCGGGTTATGAGCCCGACGAGCTACCTGACTGCTCCACCCCGCGGCGAGGGGGACGACGATAGCACGGGTCCACCAACTGTCCAGACGGGCTCGGTAGGTTAGAGGTGCATGTGGTTCCGTCGCCGCCGTCGGGCGGCCTCCAGCTTGGCTCCCGCCGTCGAGGACGAGGCGGTTCGGATCCTGCCGCCGGCCACGTCCGCCTTGGTGGCGAACCCGCCGGCGGCTCGGGTCGAGCGCTACGTCGCCGCCCTGGCCTTCCACGCCGCCCAGCTCGAGGACCGGATCGGCCAGCTGGAACGGCGCTCGAGCGAGCAGGAGGACGCCCACCTCGACCTTCCCACACACAGCGACCTGCTGGATGTCCGGCTCCACTCGTCACGGGTGTCATCCGACCTCGGCCGGCTGGCCCTGGAGCTGCGCTCCGAGGTGGCCGAGATCAAGGACGAAGCCGACCGGGCGGCCAAGGCGGCGGCTCGGGCCGTCCAGGCGGCCGAGCTGGCCCAGGACCCTGACCGCCTGGTCGAGCTGGCCGAGGAGCTCCTTGAGCTCGCCGACGTCCTGGATGCCCGTCGCCGGGCCTCCTAGAGAGCGGCCGCATCGCCTCGACGCCAGCGCACTCCCAGCCTCAGCCGCCGCTACCCCGTGCCCGATCAGCCGGAGGCGGTCGTTGTCGTCGGGGCGGGAGCCGGGGTGGACGTCGTGGTGGTCACCGCCGCGCCGGGCGGAGCGCCGGCGACGGGCCCGGGTGACGCCGTCCCGCCTGTCGGCGGGGGTGCGCCGGAGAGCTGGCCCGCCTGGCGGACCAGATCGGCGGCCTCGTTGACCCTGCGCTGGTACTCGGCCAGGTCGCCCTTCTGGAGAGCGGCCTGGGCGGCGGCGACGGCGGTATCGGCCCGGCCGATGAGACTGGCGACGTTTCCGCCGGGGACCGGCGGCGCCGGGGGACCCGCCCCCGTCGTAGGCGTTGTGGTGCCGCCGCCGCCCTGCTCGAGCGTCGGTGGCGCAGTGCCTGGGAACAGCTCGGTCAGCGCCGCCGCCAGCGTGTCCCTCATGACCGCCCTGTTGCCGTAGACGGCGATCACCTTCACCAGCTTCGGCACCGGGTTGGTGTTGGCCTCCACATACAGCGGGCGCACGTAGATGATCGACTTCTCGATCGGCACGAGCAGGATGTTGCCGAACAGGACAGAGCTCCCTTCCTGGTTCAGCAGCGATATCTGCTGGGAGATGGTGCTATCGGCCAGGATGTTCGAGGCGACCAGCGACGGCCCGTTGATCTGCTGGCCCGGTGGCGTCCTGTACAGGACCAGCTTGCCGTACTCACCCGGATCCGACCGGGCCGTGAGGAAGGCCGTCAGCTGCAACCTCAGGTCGCCGCGGTCATACGGCACGTAGGGCACGGTGACGCCGAACCGCAACTGGTCCTCGCCCGGGAAGCGTTGCAGCTGGTAGGTGGGCGGGATCCGGCCGTCCTCACCCGACGACAGGTTGGTCAGTCCGAGCCCTCCGGGCCGCGGCGTTCCCGTGGCCGAGGGGGCGACGGGAACCGCCGTCGGCCTCGTGGCCTGCACACCGGGGTCGGGGCTCACGTTCCACCGGTCGGTGGCCGAGAAGAACTCGTTCGGGTTGGTGATGTGGTAGCGCCCGAGCAGGTTGGCCTGGAGGGCGAAGAGGTCCTCCGGGTAGCGGAAGTGCGTCTCCAGGTCGCTGTACCTGGTGGCCTGGTCACCAGTCAGCTTGGTCGGGTCGGTGAACAGCCCCGGGAAGGTCTTGGAGTAGGCCTTCAGGACTGGGTCCTTGCCATCGACGGCGTAAAGGGTGACGGTGCCGTCATAGGCGTCAACGGCGACCTTCACCGAGTTCCTGGCGTAGTTGACCCCGGTGAGGTTGCCGATGGCGCCGACGCTCTGGCTGTAGGGGTAGCGGCTGGAAGTGGTGTAGGCATCGAGGATCCAGACGATCCGCTTGTCGGGGGTGACCACCGCGTAGGGGTCGTTGTCGAGGGTGAGGAAGGGGGCGACCTTTCGGACCCGCTCCTTGATGCCCCTCACGTACAGCACCTTGCTCTCACTGGTGATGAGCGGCGAGGTGATGACGTTGACCTCGCGGTAGCGAACGGCGAAGGCCAGGCGACGAGCGGCGGAGTCCAGCTTCACCCCCGTCGTGCCGGCGTAGCTTGAGGTCTCGTCGCCCCCGGTCGGGCGCTGGAAGTCGATCTCCGGCTGCTTGGTGCGCACGATGGCGTAGTCGTTGGCGGCGCTCTGGTCGCCCTGCTCACCGACGTAGATGCGGGGCTGTTCCAGCTGTGGCTCGCCCGTGGGCGGGAGGTCCTTCAGCGAGTAGGCGGGGAAACCGTCGGGGGTGGCGGCGTTGGCGGGAGCGATGATGGCGCCGTAGCCGTGGGTGTAGGCCAGGTGCTGGTTGACCCAGTTGGACGAGGGCAGGTCCGAGGGCTTGAGCTCGCGGGTGGCAACGACGACCTGGGTGGGCTGGCCCTTGAGCGGGTAGCGGTCCACGTCCACGTCGAGCACCTGGTAGTAGGGCCGGAAGCTCTGCTGCTGCTGCCAGGTGACGCGGGCCAGCTTCTCGTTCGGGTCCCACAGCCGGATGTTGCGGACGGTGGCGGCGTCGTCCTGCAGCGACGCCCCGGTTACGGCCCCGGGCGCCTCGGTGTAGTCGAAGTCCCTCACCTCGACGTTGAGACCGAACGCGGCCCGGGTGGCGTCGATGTTCCGCTGGATGTAGGGCGTCTCGAGACGGTTCTCGGCCGGCTTCACCCGGAACTGCTGGATGATGGCCGGATAGGCCGAGCCCACCAGCACCGTGACGAACAGCCACAGGCCGGTGCTCACCGCCGGCAGGGCGAAGCCGCGCCGGTAGATGTTGGCCAGCAGCAGGATGCCCGCCGCCACCGAGATGAGCGTGAGGAGGCCGAGGGCTGGCAGCCTCGCCTTCACGTCGGTGTAGAAGGCGCCCTGGGCGAAGCCGCGGCGCGAGTACACGAGCTCGAAGCGCTCCAGCCAGTAGCTGTAGGCCTTGACAAAGGCGATGCCGGCCAGCAGCACCGAGATGTGGGCCTTTACCTGCGGGCTCGCCCCCCGCTGCTGGGCCACCTGCAGGCGGATCCCGCCGTTCAGGTAGTGGAAGGCGGTGGTGACCAGGGTGGTGAGGATCAGGGCGAACAGCAGCCAGTTGACGACGAAGGTGCGGAACGGCAGGTCGAAGACGTAGAAGCTGATGTCGCGGTGGAACTGCGGGTCCTTCGTCCCGAACGCAACCTGGTTGCGGAACAGCAGGAACTGCTCCCACCGGCTGCCCACCCCACCGGCCAGGAGCAGGGCGAGGGTGGCGGCGATCGCCAGGCGAACCTTGCCGCCGTGGCTGCCGATGGCGTCGCGGTAGCGCTGCACCACGTCGTCCTCGGGACCCCGCCTGGGCCCCATCGGGCTCAGCCGCTCGGCGATGCGGAGGTTGCCCCACACCAGCAGGTAGGCGGCGGCCAGGAAGACGACGACGAGGACGAGGCGCGCCTTGAGCACCCCTGTGAACACCTGGGCCACGCCGAGGTCGTCGAACCACAGGTAGTCGGTGTAGAAGCCGGCGATCCCGCTCGAGAACAGCAGCAGGAACACCACCGCCCCGGCCGCCGCCAGCAGCACGTTGCGGCGGCGGCTCCCGGCGGGGCGCGAACTCCCACGCCGGGGCAGGTCGGCTGGGATGTTCATGGCCGGGAGCCTACGGCCGGGTCACCCGAGGTCCGGTGTCGGTGCCGGCGACCCCGCGGGAAGGCCGACGACGAGGCAGCGGCAGCCGCTGTGAACCGGCGGGTGCCGGTGACCGGTGGGGAACGGGGTGCCCTTCGGCGTGGACCCGGCCAGCTCGTTGTCCTCGCACTCGGCACAGGGCCGCTCGCCGTCGTCGGCGACCCAGCGTAGCGGCGTGCGGGCCGGGGTGGCCACGAAGTGACCGCGGGCGAAGGCGGCGTGAGCGGCATCGGCGACGAGCCGGCCCACCCGCTCGCCCCGCCACTCCCGGAAGGCCACGTTCACGCGGTCGGCCCGGCGGGTCGGGTCCACGACCGAGTAGGCCAGCTCGAGGCGGGGGCGGAGGTCCTTCACCACGTTGGCGGCGATGTCGGTGGCCAGGTCCGCGCTCGGGACCGGGCTGTCGGGGAAGCCGGCCCAGGCCGCACCGGCCTTGGCCGCATCGCCCAGCAGCGGCTCGGCCGCCGCGCTCAGCGGGCCGAGCAGGTCCTCGACCTCGCCCAGGAGCTCGAGAGCGGTGGGCGGCCGCTTGGCCCGGAGCCGGTCGAGGACGGTGTTCTGGTGGTCCTGGAGCACCCGCTTGACCTTCTTGGCCAGGAGGTGCTCAACCGGCAGCACCGCGGTGTCCCGGGCCTGGAGGAGCATCTCGTCGTCCTCTACCGGGGCTGCAGCGGCGACCTGCGTCGGCGTTGCGGCGGCCCCGCCCGAGCGCTCCGCCCGCAGCCGGGCGAATAGGTCGGCGGCGTCGGACCGGGGCCCGACGGCCGCCTGGGCCCGGGGCGGTGCGGCCGGGGAGTCGTGCGGCGCGCCTACACGGCCCTGCTGGGGTGCGGCCGACGAGTCGACCGGCCCGTCCACGTGCGGCGGCGGCAGCGACGGCGACGGCGACGGCGACTCGGCCGGATCAGCTCGGCGAGCTTGAGGCGGTGCCGTCGGCGCGTCGGCCGACGGTTCCGAGACGCTTGGGGTGCCGGCCGGCTGAGGTGCCCGGGCTTCGGGCCGGCCCTCCTCGTGGCGCAGCAGCCGCACGCCCTCACCGGCGGTGGGGGGCTCGACAACCACCATCCCGTCCTCGGGCAGGTGGACCTCGGCCTCGCCACCGGTGCGGGGCCGGTGCAGGTAGCGCAGCTGGGTCAGGCGCTGCTCCTCGGCCCTCACCGCCGGCTCATCGGCCAGGCGCAGCATGCGGCGCCGCCGGCGACCCACCCCGCTCGAGTCGGTGCCGGTGGCGGCGATCGCTGGCACCTCGCCGGTGCTCGGCGCCGCCGCCGGGCTGTCGAACACCGGTGTCGGCGCATGCTCGTCGTCCTCGACCTCGATCACGCCGACGGCGACACCGACGCCTCCGATGGGAACGACCTCGGCCACCTCGCCCGACGGCTCACCGGTGTCGACCTCGGCGGCCGGCTCCGCGGTCTGCTCCTCTTCGTCAGGAGTACCCGCCGGCTCGGGCATCGTGGGCTCCATCAGCATCAGGCGGTCGACCACCGAGGCCGCCTCGGAGCCCACCCGCTCGGCCTCCTCCTCGGCCTCCTTGCGGGCCCGGGCCTCGGCGGTGGCCAGCGCGTGCGAGGCGTCATCCAGACGGTCCTTCACCACGCCAAAGGCCTCAAGCAGGCGCTCGCGCCCGACGCGGAGCACCTCGACCGTCGCCTCGCCCCGTTGCACCCGCCGCTTCAGGTCGCCCAGCATCCGCTCGCGAACCGCCCGCGCCTCGGCGACCATGGCACGGGCCTCCACCAAGCCGGCCTCCCTGAGCCGAGCCGCCTCTTCCTCGGCGGCGCCGTACAACCGGGCGGTGGAGTCGTCAGCCTCGTCGTTCCGGATGGCCAGCACACCCTCGGCGTCGCGCAGCAGCCGGTCGGCCGCCAGCTGCGCCTCGGCCCTGACCCGCTCGGCCTCGGTGTGGGCCTGGTCCAGAGCCACCGCGGCGTTGGCGTCGGCCTTGCCACGGATGTCGGCTGCCGCCTCCTTGGCCGACCGCAGCACCCGCCCCGCCTCGTCGCCGAGGGCGCTCAGGAGAGCCGACTCGTCGAGGTCGGGGCTGGCCAGGCTCGCCCGGGTGAGGGTCAGGTCGTCACGCAGGGCCTCCTCCCGGGCGGTGGCCGCCGCCAGGGCCGAGGCCACCTCGGCCAGGTAGTCGCGCACCGCAGTGGTGTCGAAGCCTCGGAACGATGTCGGGAAGGTCCTGGCCGCAACCTCGTCAGGTCGTGGCCCCGCACGCATGTCGGCCATGCTGGAACGTTACCGAGACGCTTGCGCCAGGTGGTGGACACGCATCCGCTCAAACCGGCTAACGGCCCCCGAGAAGGTCGGTGAGCAGGGCCACGACCGGGTCGACGGTGCCTTCGACGAGCGGGTCGAGGGTGATCAGGGGCGGAGGCGAGGTGGGCGGCGGCCGGCTGGGCCTGGTGTTCACCGGCGGCCCGGGACGGGTGGTGCTGGTGGTCGACGTCACCCGGGGGACGGGCGCGCTGGGCGTTGCCGCGCTTCGGGTCGACGGGGGTGCGGGGGGCGGAGGCTCGGGCACCTTCGGAGCGGGCGCGGCAAGCTCGAGCGGAGCCACGTTGACAGCCCCGTCGACCAGTCTCAGCAGCGCCTCGGTTCCGACGTCCTGGTCGGCGGCGACAACGGCCCACGACGCGCCCTCAGCCCGGAACGCCGCGGTGTCGACCAGCCGGCCGGCGAAGGTGCCACGGCGCCCCTGCAGGGCAGTGGCCGATCCGAGGAGCACCTCGCCGGCCCGCACGGAGGCGTCCGGCTGGGACCGGCCGAACCGGTCCACCGCAGCCTGCTGGAAGTCGGCCTGACCAGCCAGGCCGGGGAGCAGGCTGCGGTAGAAGGCCGGGGACGCGGCGTCGATGGCCTTCACCTGGTCGGTGAAGCCGCGGGACCGGTTCTCGAGCGCCACCTCGTTCTCGGCCTCGTCACCCAGGAAGCGGGTCACCCAGGGGTCGGCCCGGTCGATCACGAGCGGGCCCGGGCGCCCCGGGAGCAGGCCGATGAGCGGGACGTCGGCCGCCCGCAGCGCCGGCACCTCCAGCGTCCGTCCGCCACTGCGTAACGAGGTCGTCCCCCGGTAGGTGACCACGCCCAGAGACGGGGTGACGGTGATGCGGGCCGCCCCGGTGACGCCGACGTCACTGCCCGCCGCCCGCACGGTGCCGGCCGCCGGGCCGGCGGTGCGGGGCCTGGTGACAAGGAGATCGCCGCTGCGCAGCTCGGGCCCCCGGTCGAGCAGCAGGACCGACCGGGGCTGCAGCTCCAGGACCTGCCCGCCCGGGAGGACGACCTTGGCCGCGCCCTCGACCACCTCGATGCTGTCGCCGTTCACCAGGTCCCGTGACCGGGCCACCGTCTCAGGCCTGCCGCCCCGCTCGGTGAGCAGGACCCTTCCGCCCGGGTCCAGGCGCCCCTCGCCCGCCACCCTGCTGCTCCGGCTGCAGCCGAGTAGCGCCACCGCCAGGACCGATGTGAGCAGGACCGCGGCGAACGGGCGGCCGACGGAGGCGCTCATCGAGAGGGGAGCAGCAGCGACAGCCGGGTGCCCCGTCCAGGAGTGGTCGCACAGCGCACCTCACCACCGTGGCCCTCAACGACGCGAAGGACAAGTGGAAGACCGAGGCCAAGGCCCCCGTAGCGCCGCGTATCGGACGTATCGCCCTGCTCGAAGTCGGTGAAGGCCCGCTCGACCTCGTCGGGCGCCATGCCGACACCGCCGTCGGTGACGGCGAGGTTGACCCGGCCGTCGGGGGCGCGGACGGCGCTGATGACGATCCTGCCGCCCGCCGGCGAGAACTTGATGGCGTTGTCGACCAGCTCGCTCAGCGCCAGGCGCAGCCACCGCCGATCGCCCAGCACCACCGGCAGGCCACGGGCCACCTTGCGGGTGAGGGTGAGCGGCGACGAGACACGTGGCCCCCACGCCTCCATCACCTCGTCGACGATGGGCCGCAGCTCCACCGCCTCGAGGCGCAGGAGGGTGCGACCGGCGGCGGCGGCGGCGAAGAACTCGAGCAGCTGGATGATCCGCTCGAGGCGGTGGCCCGAGCTGTTGACCTCCTCGAGCATCTGGCGGGACCGGTCAGCCGGCCACTGGCGGCGCAACAGCATCTCTGAGTAACCGAGAACGCCGGTGAGGGGGGTGCGCAGCTCATGGCCGATGCGGGACAGGAACTCGGTCTTCATGCGCTCGACCTCCCTCTCGCCTCTCAGGTCGCGGAGCACGAACACCCCGCCCGCCGGACCTCCGTCGGGTGCCCGCAGCGGGGCACCGGAGACCGCCACGGGAACCACGGGGCCATCGAGGGGGGTGAGGCTGGCGCTGGTCGACCACTGGGTCCGGGGCGGCTGCTTCAGGCGGCTGGCCAGGTCGGCGCCATCGTCGGCGGCCAAGGTGACGACCTCGTTCACCTGGCGGCCGAGGGCGATGCGCGCCGACACCCCGACCAGGTCCTCGGCCGAACGGTTGAAGTCGGTGATGCGGGCCTGCGCGTCGGTCGCCACCAGCGCCTCGCCCATCTCGCCCACGACCGCTTCGAGGCGCCCCCGAAGCCGTCCCTCGGCCTCGGTCTTCTCCTCGATGGCCGAGGCCATGTTGTCGAAGGTGACGCTTAGGGCGCCCACCTCGTCATCGCCGTCGAGGCCGGTGCGGACGCCGGGGTCACCCCGGCCGAGAGCCTCGGCCGCCTGGGTCAGGCTGCGCAGCCGGGCCCCTATGCGCTCGCCCACCACGGCGGCCAGCAGCAGGGCCACGAGCGTCCCCAGCAGCGCGATGACGAAGAGCACCCGGAACAGGCCATCACGGGTGTTGGCGACGCTCGCCGTGGGCGACGATGCGACCAGAGCCAGGGAAGCGGGCTTGTTGACGACGAGGCTGAACGGTGCGGCGCTGACGAACCGTCCCCCGACGACGCTCGAACGCGCCTTGCTGTCGGCCAGGACCATCGAGGCCAGCAGGCGGGAGGCCGCCGGGTCGGGCTGTCGGCCCGCCTGGGCAACCGGGCCCTTCGGCCCGAACAGGGCCAGCGAGGTGGTGTCGCTTTTGGGGATGGCACCGCCGAGGCGGCTCTCTAGCGGGGCCAGGGCGACGAGGCGCCCGACGAGGGTCGTGTTGTCCTCGCACACCGGGCTGACCGCCACCCCGTAGGCCCGCTCGTCCAGGATGACCACGTCGAGGCCGGGGGCGAACGGACACCTGGCCCGCTGCACCACCTCGTCGCCGGCCAGGGCGACCAGCCCCGCCTGGTCGAGCACCTTGGTCGCCTCCTGGCTGAGCACCGTCGAGGACGGGTCGGCGCCGACGTAGAGGTAGACCTCCCGGCCGAGCGAGCGGGCTGCCAGGAGGTCGAGCGCCCGGGCGATCGCGTCGCGGACCCGATCGACGGGCTGACCCCGGTTGGCGGCGGCGGTGACCGCCAGCCTGTCGTTGGCCAGGGTGTCGAGGCGCAGCAGGACGCCCAGGTCCTCCGCCAGCGCACCGGCCTCGGCGGTGGCCCGGTCGTCGAGGCGCTTGACCGCCTCGCGCTGGAGGTTCGAGTCGATCACCGCCGACAGGGCGACCGACAGGACGAGCACGATCACGAGCAGCGAGGCGGCGCCCGACACCGCGATGCGCGAGGCGACGGAGCGGCGGGCCACGTCCAGCACGGCCCCGCCGATCAGCAGGCTGCCGGCGGCGACGGCGACGTCGGCCGGGGTCGAGAGGCCGAAGGAGATCAACGGCACCGCCGTGGCTGTGGCCACGGCGCCGGCCAGGAGCAGCACCTTGGTGCGCTGCTCGACGTCCCAGAGCACGACGGCCACAGCCAGGGCCGTGGCCCCGAGCACCCGGAGCCCGGCCACCCTAACGTCGGAGCGGTCATCGACCAGCCGGGACCCGGCCACAAAGGCGACCACGGCCAGCAGCCCGAGCGCGCCGGCTACGGCGGGGGTCGGACGGCGAGGGGCTGCTCGCAGCAGCGAGAGGGCGACGCCTGCGATGGCGGCGAGGAAGCCGAGGAACTCGGCCCCGAACTGGAGCTGCGCAGCAGCAGGGGACATGGCCGCTCTGGGGTCAGTTGGTGAGGTTGTCGCAAAACGTACCGGTCGCCGCCTCAGCGACCGGGGCAGGAGCCCGGGATGCCCGAGATGTCCCCCCCGTGGGCGGCCAGGGCCTGAATCGCCTCGTTGAGCGTGGCCACCCCGACGACCTCGACACCTCTGCCAGCCTTGCTGCGGGCCTCGGCCACCTGCTCCTTCGGGACGAGGAAGAGCTTCGCCCCCGCCCGCCTCACGGTCACCGCCTTCTGGGGTACCCCGCCGACGGGACCGACCGTCCCGTCCAGCTCGATGGTGCCGGTGACGGCGACCTTGCCGCCGCCCGTCAGCTCGCCCGCCGTCAGCTGGTCGACAATGGAGAGGGCGAACTCGAGCCCGGCCGAGGGCCCGCCCACCTTTCCGCTGTCGATGGCGACGTCGAAGGGCAGCGAGAAGTCCTGCTGACGGGTGCGCAGGGTGACCCCGAGGAACGAGCGGCTCGGGTCGTCCGGGCGGCGACCCAGGACGACGGTGGTGGCGCGGGGCGCGACGCCCGTCTGCGGACCGATCACGGTCAGCTCGACGTTCTCCCCCGGCTGCCTCTGGCGCAGGTTGACGAGCGCCTGGTCGGCCGTGGTCACCGGTGCTCCACCGACCGCGGTGACCGTGTCACCTCGGGCGATGCCGGCCATGGCGGCCGGCGACCCGTCGGCGACGGTGTCGATCCGGGCCCCGGTCCCCGTCTCCGAGACCGGATCGCACAGGCGGCTGAGCGCGACCACGACCGCGGCCTGCTTGGCGTCGACCATCTCCTGGGTGACCTGTTCGCGGTACTGCCCCTTCGGGGTGGTGCCGAGGATGTCGCTCTCAGGAACCACATCGACATCGTGGTCCCGGCTGGCGATCAGCCATCCCAGCGCCGTCAGGCGGCCGACACTGACGGTGACGAACAGCAGCTGGCCCTTCGGGGGGAAGCGGCGGTCCTTCGGCACCTCGACCAGGTCGTTGGTCCGCCGCGCCGTGCCCGGCCGGATGGCGTAGTACGGGACGCCGATGGTCGAGCCGGCGATGATCGCCACCATCAGCAGGACGAACAGGACGGCGCCGGCTGTGACGAGCCTGCCGGGGCGCCGGCCCCGCCAGGTGAGCGCCGGGAGGTGGGAACGCCTCCGCCGACCGATGACGGTGGGGGCGGCCGCTCCCTCCACCAGCCGGGCCACCTCGGCCTCATGGCCCCAGGGCAGGTCATGGCCGGCGGCCAACACGACCAGCTCGGCACCGAGGGCGGCGGCCAGGCTGCGCCCCGCCTCGAGCGGCACGAGCGGATCGTCGTCGCCGTGGACCACTGTGGCGGGTGTCGACTCCGGGGCGGGAGGCAGGGTGGCGTCCTCGCCCAACGCGAAGCAGAGCAGCGAGCTGACGGGATCGGCACCGGACGCCTGGGCGGCGGCGGCGAGGGCATCGTGAGCGGAGCGGTCGGCCACCACGCCTCGTGACAGCGCGGAGGCGACCTCGGTGGCCCGGTCCCGCGGTGTCCCCGAACCCTTCGCAGGTGCCAGCAGCGGGAGCAGCCCGGGCGGCACCTCGAGGTGGGCTGTGGTGGAGCGGCGGGTCATCAGCAGAGTCAGTGACGCCACCCGGTCCGGGTGGGCCACGGCGAGCACCTGGGCGACGATCCCGCCCTGGGAGGCGGCGACGACGTGGGCGCGGGTGACCCCTGCTGCGAGCAGTACGGCGGAGGCCGCATCGGCCACGGCCCCCACGTCGTCGGCCATCCCGACTGGCGGCGAGAAGGCGACGACCTGGAGCCCGTTGCTCACCAGCTGCCGCACGAACAGGCTCGGCCAGCCGAGGAGGTCGTCGGTGGCCGGGAGGAGAAGGGCGGCAGGTGCCCGCGCCGGCCCGATTGCCGTCCAGGCGACCGAGCCTGCCGCGGTGCGGAGCGCGCCGGAGCGGTCGGGATCAGCAAGGGGCGCTGATGCTGGCTGTACGCTGTCGTCGACCGTGGTCACCTCGTCCGTCCACCTCGTCGCGGGCACGCAGCTTCACCGGGCGGCCGTACTGGTCACCGGACAGCCTGGCATGCAGCCGTCCTTGTGCCGAATCGCCGGTGGCGCTGATTGCCGACGTTCATGAGCGGTGCGCCCCCCGGGTCAGGCCAAGAGTTGGCCGCAACCCCCGGCGTCAAGCCGACGATCGCCGAGGTGGCCGCCTGGCTGCGCGGCGGCGCCGGGGGCGGTGAAGACGGTGAAGGCGGTGAAGGCGACCAGGCCGCCACCGTCGGCCACCCGGCGAACGGGCCGAGCGTTGGCACGCAGGACCCTTCGACCAGCGCCGGGAGCAGCGGCCCGGGCGCCCCCGAAGCCCGCGACGACGGCCCGGCTGCGTCGGATGAGGAGCCCAGCCCCACCGTCGCCATGAGCCTGACCGAGATCGTGGACAGCGGCAGGGACCAGGTCGCCGGCACCACTGCCGGCGCCAGCACGGCTGTGGACGAGACCTCGGTCACGGCGGCGGAGCCCGCCCAACCCGCCGCCGTTTCGTTGTTCAACCTCGACCTGGCCGAGCTGGCCGCCCGGGCCCGGTCCAGCGCGGCGCTGGATGCACCGGCCACCGATGACCGGAACGGCGATGAGAGGGCGCAGGACGACCTTGCCGACCCTGTGCCTGCCAATCCCACCGCTCCAACCATGCCCGCGGCACCCGAGGCCCCCGCGGCTTCGGTCACGTCTCCAGCGACGCCGGTCACGCCCGTGCCCGCACCGGCGCGGCCGACCGGCGGGAAACCTCCGGATGCCGACGAAGCCCAGGCGGGACCGACGGCGCCTGACGCCGACGCCACCTCAACCGCTCTGATCTGGGAGGAACCGGCCGCCTACGGCCCGACGGGCGACGATCTCCACCAGCACAACGAGCCCTCCGCCCGCCCTCCCGAGCCGGTGAGGAGCCTGGCCCTTGACCTGCTGGGTGGAGTCCGTGCCGCGGCGGCGAAGGGCAGCCGGCGGCCCATTCGCTCCCGGTACCCGCGTGGCCAGCTGCGGGAGCGGATCGGCGTCCTGCGCCGGATACGAGCCATGCTCGGCGTGATCGTCGTCACCGTCGTTCTCGGCATCGCCGCCGGCGCCGCCGTCGGCGCCTTCTTCCTCTTCCTGACCTTTGCCATCCGGAGCGCCATCAACTCGGGCTGAGGGCGGCGGCTGATGGCTCAGAGGGCCGAGGTTGCGACGAGGTCGGCCTTCACCACGTAGCGCTGGCGGGCTGAACCCGGTGGGTGGCAGGCGAACAGGGTCAGGGTCGGCGTCGGGGTCGGGTCGGCTATGTCGGTCCGGTCGGGGGTGACAACGAACGATGACGCCACCCGGTAGGTGGCCTGCACTCCCTGGGCGGTGACCACGACCTGGTCCCCCGGGACCAGCTGGTCGATGTTCCGGAAGGGCCGCGAGTGGGTGACGCGGTGGCCGGCCACCACCATGTTCCCGGGCTGACCTGGCAGGGCGGTGCCGGGCCACTGGCTGGGGCCGAGATCGATGTTCCGCAGGGTGACCCCCTGCATCAGCCGCTGCCGGACCCCGAGCTTGGCTATCTCGAGGCTGCCGATCTCGACGACGTTCTCGGCGGCGTAGGGGTCGGCTGGCACGTCGACGGGGCCCGGGCGCGGGGCGGCCGCGGTCGGGGGCGCCGCCGTGTCCGCCCCCATCGGATCCGGCGTGCTCGCCGCCACCGCCGTGGTCACCGGTGCCAGCCGAACCTCGGTTGAGGCCCGGCTCCCGACGAACGAGGCTCGCAGCATCGGCGGGGCGGCCGGGCGGCCGACGGCGTCGAGGCTGGACAGCCCGGCCACGGCCACGGCCGTCGTCAGCGCTACCCAGCTCAGCCACCGAAACCGACCCCGGCTGGGTCTCCGGGGCACCTGGATGCCGGGGGCGGCCACAGGGCCATCCTGGCAGAGGGTCGGGCCGAAGAAGCGCCGCGGCAGCCACCTTCGGTACCCTCCGGGAGAGGTGGAGGCCTCGGAGATCGAAGCGCTTCGGGCCGCCGCCCTCGCCGGCCACACCTCCGATGCCGGCGCCGCCCGCTCGCTGGCCCGGTCTCCCCATCCCGAGGTGCGGGTTGCAGCGCTCGGCGCCCTCGTTCGCATCGATGACGAGGGTGCAGGAGCGGCCGTGACGGCGGCGCTGGCCGACCTGGCGCCCACGGTCCGGCGCCGGGCAGTCGAGCTGGCGGCGACGACGGCCGCGGTCACGGTCTCTCAGATCGGCGCCCTGCTCGGCGACGGCGAGCCGCTGGTGGCCGAGGCGGCGTGCTGGACCCTGGGCGAGCGTGAGGATCCCGAGGCGGTCGAGGCGCTGGTGAGCACGGCCGGAGGCCACGCCGACCCGCTCGTGCGTGAGGCTGCGGTGGCCGCTCTCGGGGCCATCGGTGACGAGCGGGGCCTGGCCGCCGTGCTGGCCGCCACGTTGGACAAGCCGGCCGTGAGGCGCCGGGCCGTGCTGGCCCTCGCCCCCTTCGAGGGCACCCTGGTCGACCAGGCCCTCCACCGGGCCCTCGAGGATCGGGACTGGCAGGTCCGCCAGGCCGCCGAGGACCTCCTGGGCTGATGTTCGGGGGGTCTAGTACTTCGAGCTCGGCCCCATGAACATGACCTTCAGGGTCTCGTAGGCCTCGATGCACTTGCCGGCGCCCAGGCAGACGCATTCGAGCGGGGCGTCGACCAGGTGGACGGGCACGCCTGTCTCAGCCGCCAGCCGCACGTCCAGCCCCCGGAGCATGCCGCCGCCCCCGACCAGGTGGATGCCCTGGGTGATCAGGTCCTGGGCCAGCTCGGGCGGGGCGTGGCCGAGGCAGCGCAGGACCGAGGCGACGATGGCGCCGACCTGCTCCTCGATGGCGTCGCGCACCTCCTCCGGCGAGAGGATGACGGTCTTCGGCAGGCCGCTCATGAGGTCGCGGCCCCGCACCTCGGCCTTCACCTCGTCGTCGGTCGGGGCGGCCGAGCCGATCGCCACCTTGATCTCCTCGGCCGTCCGCTCGCCGATGGCTATCCCGTACTCGCGGCGCACGTACGTCTGTATGGCGGCGTCGACGTCGAAGCTGCCCACCCGGATGGCTTCGAGGTGGACGATGCCGCCGAGTGAGATGACGGCGGTCTCGGTGGTGCCGCCGCCGATGTCGACCACCATGTTCCCGAGCGGCTCGTGGATGGGCAGGCCGGCGCCGATGGCGGCGGCCATGGGCTGCTCGATGAGCTGGCTGTCGGCGGCGCCGGCCCGGCGGCTGGCCTCTATGACCGCCCGGCGCTCGACCTCGGTGATGGCCGAGGGCACGCATATGAGCACCCGGGGCCGGTTGAAGCGTGACACACCGGCTCGGCGCAGCAGCAGCGAGATCATGCGCTGGGTGATCTCGAAGTCGGTTATGGCCCCGCCCCGCAGCGGCCGCATGGCCACGATGTAGCCGGGTGTGCGGCCGATCATCTGCCACGCCTCGTGGCCCATGGCCAGGACGTCCCTGGTCTTCTCGTTGAGGGCGATCACCGTCGGCTCGTTGAGGACGATGCCCGAACCCTTGGCGTAGACCAGGGTGTTGGCAGTGCCGAGGTCGATGGCCAGGTCCCTAGCCAGGGGGGGCCCCGTTCCTCGGACGGGCGCCCTTGCGCACCGGCGGCTGCCAGTCCGGCGCCAGCGCTTCGAGCTCGCGGTTGAACTCGTCAATGCCGTCCTCGAGCGAAGACGGCTTCTGCTCCCGGAGCCAGATGACGGCGACGACGACGAACGACAGGAGGAGGGCGCCGAGAACGTAGGCGAGGACGCTCATGGCACGCAGGCGGCCGGGACGGTGGCCGCCGGTCGGAGGGCGGCGGCGCCCGTGCCCCATGCCTCGGCCCCGCCGCCCCAGCGCTCACGCTTCCAGATCGGCACACTGGCCTTGGTGGCGTCGATGGCCAGGCGGGCGGCGGCGAAGGCCTCGTCTCGATGGGGGGCCGACGCCACGACCACGACGGCGGCATCGGTGACGGCGAGAGAGCCGATGCGGTGCAGGATGGCCAGACGACCCACTCCGCGATGGCGTTCCCGCACCTCGGCGGCGACAGCCGTGAGGCAGGACGCCGCCTGCTCCTCGTAGGCCTCGTACTCAAGGCCGGTGACGTCGCTGCGCCCCTCGGCGTGGTCACGGACCGTGCCGATGAAGGTGACGACGCCGCCGCAGCCGGGCAGCACCGCCCACGCCGATGCCTCGGCCGTCGGCAACGGCTCTTTGGACAGGGCCAGCCAGTCGGCGGCCGGGGGCGGCACCACGGGCACATGGTACGGGCTGGCCGGTGCGAAAGGCTCCATGCCCGCGGACACCTCTGCAGGGGCCGCCGGTAGCGTTCCCGCTCGTGGACCCGGCCGGCGACGACGACGACGTCGAGCTCGACCTCCCGATCGGCGGCCCCACCCATCCCGACGACCGGCTGTGGCGCCACCCGTCCGAGCTGGCCTCAGCCGGGCTCCCCTCGGCCTTGCGCCCCGATCCCTCTCGCAGGAGCGTACGGGAGCGGTGGATCCCGGTCGTGCTGGCAGGCACCGTCGGGGCCCTGCTCACGGCGAGCCTGCTGGCTGCGGCCGGAGCTTTCGACGGCGCGTCGGTGGCGGCCTCATCGCCGGCATCGGCGACCTCCTCGACTGTGGCGCTGACGGTGCGGAGCGCGGCGCCGACCGGCGTGGCCGACGTCGCCGAAAGGCTGCGGCCCTCACTGCTGGCCCTGGTCGGGGTGGGTGCTGACGGGCGCCCGTGGCGCGGCTCGGCCGTGGCCATCCGCGCCGGCCACGTGCTCACCGCCGCCCGCCTCGTCGTCGGAGCCGAACAGCTGGAGGTTCTCGTCCAGGGTGTCAACCGCCGCGCCACCCTCGTCGGTGCCGATCCCGACACCGACCTGGCGGTCCTGGCCGTTGACGGCGGCGGCCTGGTTCCGGCCCCGTGGGGCGATGCGGTCGGCCTGCACGCCGGCGATCCCGCCGTGGCCGTGAGCAGCCCACCGAGCGCCGAACCCGGACCCACCGTCACGGCCGGCGTCGTCAGTGGCATCGACCGCACCCTGACCTACGCGGGCGCCGAGCTGCGGGGCCTCCTCCAGCTCGACCGACCCGTGCCCGCCGAGGGGGCCGGTGGAGCACTGGTCGACCCGGACGGAGCGCTCGTCGGGATCACGCTGCCCGCCCCGGTCGCCAGCGCACCGTTCGGCTACGCCATACCGGCCGAGGAGGCCCGAGAGGTGGCCGGCCAGCTGCTGACCCGCGGTCGCGTCGCCCATGCGTGGCTCGGGGTCGAGGGTGGCGACAAGGGCCTGGACGGCGGCGCGATGGTGCAGCGGGTCAGGCCGGCCAGCCCCGCAGCCACGGGCGGGGTGCTGGAGGGTGACGTGGTCACCTCGCTCGACGACCGCTCCACTCCGACCATGGGGGCGCTGCTCCTGCGCCTGCGCGTCCACCAGCCGGGTGAGACGGTGCGCCTGGGGGTGCTCAGGGGCGGCCGCCGCCTCGAGCTGCCGGTGACGTTGGCTGAACGGGAATGAGGCCCCGACCGGGCTGGAGCTCTCAGGCCCGACGGGACCGGGCGGCGTGCACGAGCAGCCCAGCGAGACCGAGCACCAGGCCTCCGGCCGAGGCGGCCGTGGCGGCGAGCAGGATCTCCTGGCGGCGGCGGGGCGAGAGGGTGGCGAGCGTGGCGCCCGGGCTGATGGCCACCACGGCCGCCTCGCTGCTGTGGGTGGGGATCCAGCCGAGGTCGCCGAGGCGGTCGGCGGCCACCACCCAAGGGTGGGTGGCGTAGGCCTCGACCTCGGGCGGCGTGGCCCCAAGCCCAAAGGCCCACAGCAGGCGCCGGATGGGGCGGACCAGGCGGGCCGGCAGCCTCGGCGGCGGGAAGGCGGCCCCGGCGAACGCCGCCGCATCGTCGGCGTCGATCCAGCCTTGCGGCGCCACGTTCAGCGGGCCGTCGACCGGCGACGAAGCGGTGGCACAGGTGATGACGGCGCGGGCCAGGTCCTCGACGTGGACGAACTGCACCGGCCGCCTCTCACCTGCCACCCGGGGCCCGGACAGACCGCCCAGGGCGCGCGGCCAGAAGCCGTCGTCGTCCGGCGAGACCACCAGGGCCGGCCTGAGGACGGCGGCCGCCCGGCCAGGGGCGCCGTCGCGCCACTCGGCCACCAGCCGCTCGGCCTCGGCCAGCTCGACGGCCCAGGCAAACCCAGGGTCGGGCCGGACCGGGGTGTCGTCGCTCAGGGGCACGGCGTTGCCGGCAGCCGCCCCGTAGACCACGGCGCTCGACAGGTGCACAACCCGGGGCACCCCTGTCGCATCGGCGACGGCCAGGGCACGACGCAGGTCAGCGAGACGGTCCGGCGCTCCCGTGCCGTCCGGCCTTTCGACCGACCCGATGACCAGTGACACCAGGCAGCCCACGCCGTCCAGAGCGACGGAGCGGCCCGGCAGGAGGGCGACGATGGCCTGCCGCCCTCCGAGGCCGGCGACCACCGGAGCGCCGACCGACGAGGTGGACCCGGTTACGGCGAAGGCGGCCATGTCGGCTTACAGTGCCACGCATGTCCGTGCCCGGCCCGTTCGGAGGCTTCGGCTTCGATCCCGCCGCCTTTGGCCGGATGTTCTCCGAGACCGGACCGGTCAGCTGGGAGCTGGCCCGCTGGATGGTCACCCAGGGCGGCGCCGGCAACACCAACGTCGACCCGCTGCGCCGCATCAGGCTGGAGGAGCTGCTGCGGGTGGCCGAGCTCCAGGTCGGCGACGTAACCGGTCTCGCCACGGCGCCGCCCGGTCGCACGCTGGCCGTCCAGGCCGTCTCCCCGGCCGGCTGGGCCACCGCCAGCATGGACGACTACCGACCGCTGCTCGAACGGCTGGCCCAGTCCCTCAGCCCTGCTCCCGAGGCCGAGCCGCCCGCCATGGACCTGCCGCCGGGGGCCGAGGCGCTGGGGCCGCTCTTCGCCCAGCTGCCCAAGATCCTGGGCCCGATGATGATGGGGATGCAGTCGGGGATGCTCCTGTCCCAGCTGTCGGAGCGAGCGTTCGGCCCCTACGAGCTTCCCATCCCCCGGGCCGGCCGCGATGCCCTCCTGCTGGTGCCGCAGGCGATCGACGCCTTTGCCGCCAGCTGGAGCCTGCCCCAGGACGACGTCTCCCTGTGGGTCTGCGTGCACGAGGCGGCTCACCACGCCGTGCTGTCGCTCCCCCACGTCCGGCGGGCCATCGACGACCTGCTCCTCAGCCACGCCGGCGGCTTCCGTCCCGACGGCTTCGACATCGAGTCCCGCCTCGGGTCCATTGACACCAGCGATCCGGAGGCCCTCCAGTCGCTGCTGGGCGATCCCGAGGCCGTGCTCGGCGCCGCCCGGTCCGAGGAGCAGGAGCAGCTGCGTCCCAGGATCGACGCACTGGTCGCCGCCCTCGAGGGCTACGTCGACCACGTCGTCGACACCGTCGGCCACCGCCTCATCAGCTCCTACAGCTCACTCACCGAGGCGCTCCGCCGGCGCCGCGTCGAGGAGAAGCCGAGCGACCGCTTCGTCGACCACCTCCTCGGCCTCGAGCTGACCGACACCCAGTTCACCCGGGGCCGCTCGTTCGTCCATGGCGTCCTTGAGCGCGGCGGCGACGACGCCCTGGCCCGCCTGTGGTCGGACCAGGCCCACCTACCCACCCCAGCCGAGATCGACGCCCCCGGCCTCTGGCTTGCCCGCATAGACCTGTAGGGGGACAGGCGCGAGGGGAGCGGCCTGTCAGCAGGAGGAGCGCCGGAAGACCTGTCATCAGTCCAGCTCGACGATCCGGGTCCTTCGGATCATGGCGTTGTCGACTTCGAGCACGGCCAGGGTGTGGTGGGGCTGGGTGCGCTTGTCCGTGGGGCTGCCGGGGTTCAGGAGGCGCTGGGTGCCGCCCTGGCCCCGCCCGTCGAAAGGGATGTGGCTGTGACCGAAGACGACGAGGTCGCAGGACGGGAACCAGCGGTGCATCCGGGCCTGCCGGCCCGTGCGGGCGCCGCTGTCGTGGACCATCCCGATGCGCACCCCTTCGAGCTCCACCTGGAGGCGCTCGGGCAGGTCCAGGCCCACATCGTTGTTGCCGAGCACGGCGTGCACGGGTGCCAGCTCGGCCAGGTCGTCCAGGAACCACTGCTCGAGGACATCGCCGGCGTGGAGGATCACGTCGGCTCGGCGCAGGTGGCCGAGGCCGCTGGTCGGCAGCTCCCTGCGCCCACCGCGGCGGACGTGGGTGTCGGCCAGGACGACGACCCTCACCGCCGGTCCGGGGGCGGAAGCTGCAGCTCCACCGTGTGGGCGATGGGAAGCTCGGTGGTAGGCGAGTCGGACGCCCGAGGTGGCGGCGGCGCGGCGCCCGCCGGTCCACCATCGGCGCGCTGGCGCCGCTGCGAGACCAGCTCGAAAGCGTAGGCCAGCGCCCCCCCACCGGTGAGGAGAGCCACCACCAGGCCACCGACCGGGCCGGGAAGGGGGATCAGCACCGGCAGGAGGGCGCCCCCCACCCAGACCAGCTGGAAGCAGGCCTCGAAGCGGGCGAAGGCCCGACCCTGCATGGCGTCGGGGTTGTCGCGCTGCACGAGCGAGTCAAAGGCGAGACGGGCGGCGGCGGCGGCGACGGCCACGGCGAAGGCCAGGACGGCGGCCATCGCCGCCCCCGACGTCAGCCACGCCACCACGCCCGTCACAGCAACGGCTACCAGCGCCGCCAGCACGATGTGCTGCTCGCGCAGCACCGCCCGCAGGCGGGGTGCCAGGAACGAGCCGATGAGCGAGCCGGCGGCGCTGGCGCCGACGGCCAGACCGAGCCAGACGTTGGCCACGCCCTCACGCCGGAACGAAAAGGCGATGTGGAAGGCCAGGAACCCGACCGTGCCCCGCAGTACCGCCATAGACGTGGCGGCCCGCGCTATCCCCGGCGCGTACATCCCCGGCGACGGCTCGTCTGGCCCCGGTGCCGACGTTGCGGGCTTCTGGGCCGGGTCGTCGGCTAGGCCGACCGAGGCGATGGCGCCTGCGCCGAACAGCACCGCGGCAAGGCGCAGCACCCATCCCGGGCCGAGGAACGGCAGCTTCAGGACGAGCGCGGCGGGAATGGCGGCGATCAGCCCGGCCAGCGCGGCCAGGACGGCGAGCCGGCTGTTCGCCCGGACCAGCTCGTCGTCGTACTCCACCGTTGCCTTCACCAGCGCGGCCCGGGCCACGGTGTGGGCCTTGGACAGCACCAGGAGGCAGAAGACGAGCGGGAACAGGGCCACGCCCTGCACGGCCTCGGCCGCGAACATGGCCAGGACGGCCCGGCCGGCGGCGGCCCCGAGAGCCATCCGGCGCCGACCGCTGGCCCGCCGGTCGATGAACGGCCCGAGGAAGGGGGCCACGACGGCGAAGGGCGCCATGGTGAGGACGAGAGACAGGGCGACCTTGCCCTTGGCCTCGCCCGGGGTCAGGTTGAAGAACAGCGAGCCGGCCAGGGCGACGGTGACGAAGGTGTCGCCGGCCACGGACAGGACGTGGACCCGGGCCAGGCGGACGAACGGTGAGGCGTCGAGCGATGTCTGGCCTCCCGGCCGGGGCCGGGTGGGCGCCTGCAGCGGCCGCCAGCCGCCCGTGGCCCGCATGACGACGCGAAGTTACCCGCCCGACCAGCCCCGTCCGGCGCCTCGCAGGTTTCGCCGGAGGACCAGGACTCGGCGGCCGCCGGGGCCGGCCGGCCCCACCTCGTGCAGCGGACGGGCCTCGCCGCCCGGCCGGGGCCCCCGCAGGAGGGCGAGGTGACCGGGCTCGGACCGCCATCTACCCAGCTCCGTCTCGCCGGCCCGGTCGGCCACCACGCGCAGCAGGGCGGATCCGGCCAGGGTCAGCACGGCGACGAACCCTTCGTAGAAGCTGTTGTCCCGGTGCGGGCTGATGCCGTCGCCGGCGCCGTAGGCGGTGGTGGCGGCCTCGTCGGGCGCCCAGGAAGCGCCCGCCCCCGCCGCCGCCCGCCCCAGCCGGTCGGCCAGCGCCTCCAGGGCCGTCCGCCCCGCCACCGGGCACATCGCGGCAGCGCCGGCCTGGGCCACTGGGCCCACCGTGCGCTCCAGCGGCTCGAGGACCAGGTCGGCGACGGCGGCGGCCACAGTCGCCAGATCCTCCGGGGCGACGGCGTGGGCGACGCTCGCCCACCCGACGCGCTCGCAGTCGGCGAAGGCGCCGGTCAGGTCGTCCACCTGAGACCCCTCGTTTAGGGCTTCGGCGCCTGGGTCGGCGCGCTCTCGAACTTGTAGCCGAGGCCGCGGATCGTGGTGATGCGGCGAGGGGCGCCGGGGTCGTCCTCGATCTTGGCCCGGAGCCGCTTGACGTGGACGTCGAGCGTCTTGGTGTCGCCCACGTAGTGGGGCCCCCACACCCGGTCGATCAGGGTGTCACGCGTCAGCACCCGTCCCGCGTTGACGAGCAGGAGCTCGAGCAGCTCGAACTCCTTCAGCGGCAGGTTCACCATCTGGCCGCGCACAGACACCTCGTGGCGCTCCGGGTCGAGCCTGACATCACCGATGACGATGGCATCACCCTCGGCCTCGGCGTCGGCCTCGACAGGTGCCCGCCGCAGCGCCGCCCGCATGCGGGCCACCAGCTCGCGCAGGCGGTAGGGCTTGGTCACGTAGTCGTCGGCTCCGACCTCAAGGCCGACGACGGTGTCGATCTCGCCGCCCTTGGCCGTCACCATGATGATCGGCACGCGGCTCCTCGCCCGCAGCTCCCGGCAGACGTCCAGGCCGTTGACCTTGGGCAGCATGAGGTCGAGCAGCACGAGGTCGGGTCTTACGGCATCGAAGGTGACCAGCGCCTCGGCTCCGTCCCTGGCCACCTTCACCAGGAAGCCCTCACGCTTCAGGCCGACCACCAGGGCCTCGACGAAGGACTCCTCGTCCTCGACCACCAGAACTGTCGCCTGGGGCTCAGCCAAGGAGCGCGCTCCTGTGGTTCATGGCGGCAACCGGCGCAGGCGCGTGGTCCGGCTGGGGCGGCGCAGGCGCCTGGACGGACGCCCCGGCCGGGAGGGTCAGCGTGAAGGTCGTGCCCTCGCCCTCTCGGGAGACGACGTGCACCTCGCCGCCGTGGTTGTGGGCGATGTGGCGCACGATCGACAGGCCTAGCCCGGTGCCACCGGTGTCACGGGCCCGGGCCCGGTCGACCCGGTAGAAGCGTTCGAAGATGCGCTCCACGTCACGGGCCGGGATGCCGATGCCGTGGTCCTCGACGGCGATGGCGACGAGGCCCTCGCCCCCGCTCACCATCACCCGCACCGCCGACCCCTCGTCTGAGTACTTCACCGCGTTCTCTAAGAGGTTGTCGAGGGCGTTGACCAGCTGGCGGCGGTCGCCCAGGACGGTGAGGGTCGGGGCGATCTCGGCGACGACGATGCTGATGGCCTGGTGGTCAGCCTTGGTGCGCACCCGCTCGACGGCGTGCTCGACGATTAGGTGGATGGCCACCGGTTCTCGCACCGGGATCTCCTCGGCCTCGATGCGCGACAGATCGAGGAGGTCGTCGATGATCTGGCCCAGGCGGAGCGCCTCCCGCCGCATGCTAGCGGTGAGGCGGCTGAAGTCCTCTACGTCCAGCTCCTCCCCGAGCGCCTCGGACAACAGGCTGAGGGCGCCCACCGGGGTCTTCAGCTCATGGCCGATGTTGGCGACGAAGTCCCGCCGGACGGCGTCGAGCCGCCGCTTCTCGCTGACGTCTTCGACCATGGCCAGCGCCCCGATCACGTGCCGGCCATCCTGCAGTGGCAGGGCCGACAGCTCGAGCATGCGGTGAGGTGGGCCCCACAGCTCGAGGGCCTCGTTGCCTTGGTGACCGGCGAGGGCGCGGGCCAACAGGTCGACCAGCGTCCGCTCGACCAGGGCGTCCCCGTGGCGGGCCCCGGCGTAGGCCTCGGCCCGGGCGTTGCGGAACACGATCTCGCCGTGCTCGTCGGCCAGCACCACGGCATCGGTGACGTGCGCGAGGGCGACGGCCAGCCGGTTGACCCGGGCCGCGGCGGACCGCCGGTCGGCGACGCAGGCGGTGACGGCGGCCTCGAGCCGGGCCATCGAAGCCTCGACCCCGTCCTGCCCGGTGACCGGCCCCGTGTCGAGCTGGGCGGCCAGCGCCTCCATCCGGGCCGCTAGCCGCGCCCCCCTCAGCATCACCACGGACCGTCCGCCGCCCTGCTCCACGCCGCGCCGACCGGCGCCCCGCCAGGGCGGCGACCCGGCGACCGCACGATCATCGTCACCGGCCCACCTGGTCACCCAGCAACGAGCTCAACGCCCCGGCAACCTCCTCGCCCGCCCCCGGCACGCCGCTGATGCCGCTGAGCACGCTGAGCGTGGCGAAGCCGAGAGCCAGGAAGGCGTTGTCGCTGCCGGGCACGGGTGTGACCGCCGGCGGCCCCAGCTCGAGCCTCACAAGCCCCCCGAGCTGTCCAGGTTCCTGACCGGTGCTCGGACCGGGGCCTCCAGCTCCGCGGGTGCTCGGCCCCTCCGAAGGACCCAACGTGGCGGACCGGACCCCCGGCACCTCGGCCAGCGGACGGTTGGGGACGTTCAGGTTCAGCATCGTCGGCGCCGCCCGGCCGACCGGCGGGTGCGTCGCCAGCCAGTCGACGGCACCGACGGCCAACGCCACCGCGGTGGGCCACCTCTCACGGACGCCGGGGAGCAGGCCGACCTCGCCCACCTGGGCGGTGTGGGCGGCGATGCTGACCGCCAGGCCCGGCAGGCCGCAGGTACCGGCGGTCAGGACGGCCCCGACCGTGCCGGAGTGGATGACGCCCGTCCCGGTGTTGAAGCCGGGGTTGACACCGCTCACCACAGCCTGCAAGCCGTCGCCGAAGGCGCCGAGCCGCAGGGCGAGGAGCACGCACAGGGCGGGCGGCCCGTCGACCGCCCACGACGTCTTCTCCCAGCCCGGCCGCTCGACGCGGCTCACCGCCACCCCCTCGCCGGGGACTATGTGGCCGATGGCGGCACCCGAGCCGCTCCGCTCCTGGGCCGGGGCCACCACCACCACCTCATGGCCGGCGTGGCGGAGGCCGTCGGCCAGCGCCCACAGCCCGGGTGAGGCGACTCCGTCGTCGTTTGAGACCAGCAGCTTCATCAGCGCACGGTAAACCGGGCGGCGACGATCCGGGCGACAACCGAGAGGACGAGCACCAGGACGATCAGGGTGAGGGCGGCGCCCCAGGCCCGGTCGATGCCTGCCGGGAAGCCCGACTGGGCGTTCGAGAAGATCTGCGCCGACAGGGCCGTGTTGGGCCCGGCCAGGGACCAGTTGTACTGGCGGGCGGCGCCGATGGTGAACAGCAGCGGGGCCGTCTCCCCAGCAGAGCGGGCCACGGCCAGGAGGGCGCCCGAGGTGATCCCCGGCAGCGCCGCCGGCAGGACCACGGTGATGATCGTCCGGCTCTTCGACGTGCCGAGCGCGTAGGCGGCGTCCCTCAGCTCACCGGGCACCAGGCGCAGCATCGCCTCGGTCGCCCGGATGACGATCGGAAGCATCAGGCAGGCCAGGGCCAACCCGCCGGCCAGGCCCGACAGGCCCCTGTCGCCTCGCCGCACCACGAAGATCGTGAAGATGAACAGGCCCATGACTATGGAGGGGACCCCGGCCATGACGTTGGAGAGGAAGCGGACGACGGCGGCGAGCGGCCTGGACCCGCCGTACTCGTGCAGGTACACCGCGGCCAGGATCCCGAGGGGCACGGCGAGCAGGGTGGCGAAGCCGGTGGTGACCAGGGTCCCGGCGATGGCGGGACCGATCCCGCCGGTGGCCCGACGGGCCTGGGCTGGGAGCTCGTTGGTGAGGAAGCCCTGGTCGACCACGCCCAGGCCCTTCGACACCACGTAGTACAAGACGAAGGCAAGCGGCACCAGGGCGAAGGCGACGGCGGTGCAGACAAGCAGCGTGGCCAGGTTGTTGCGGAACCGGCGCCCCCCCGATATCGATGATCGGGTGAGTGACGCACGGGCCTGCGTGCCCGGCACGGCGGCGGACACCTCAGCGCCGCCGGCGCCCGGCACTCGACACGATGGCGGTGGCAGCCAGGTTGACCAGGATCGTCAGGACGAACAGCACGACGCCGAGACCGATCAGCGCCGAGCGCCAGGGCCCCGTGGCCTCCCCGAACTCATTGGCGATCCTGGCCGCCAGGGCATCGCCTGAGGCGAACAGCTGCAGCCCGGTCTCCCGGCCGGAGCCGATCACCAAGGCGGCGGCGATGGTCTCGCCCATGGCCCGTCCCAGGCCCAGCAGCACGGCACCGATCACGCCGGCCCGGGCATGGGGCAGGACGGCGCCCCGGATCGTCTCCCAGCGGGTGGCGCCCAGGGCCAGCGCCGCCTCCTTCTGCCCGGGCGGCGTGGTCTCGAAGACGTCCCGGGTGATCGAGGTGATGATCGGCGTGACCAACAGGGCCAGGATGAAGCCGGCCGTGACGAAGGACTTGCCGTTGTAGGGACCTCCGAATGCGCCGCCCAGGCCCGGGATGGCACTGAGGGGGGAGCCGATGGCCTTGTAGAAGCCGGGGGCCTGGACGGCCAGCACGCTCACGCCCCACAGGCCGAAGACGACTGAGGGCACCGCGGCGAGCAGGTCCATGACGAACGTCATGGCCTTGCGGACCGATCTCGGGGCCATCTCGGTGATGAACAGGGCGATGCCGATGGAGGCGGGAACGGCGAAGACCAGGGAGATGAACGACACGAAGAAGGTGCCGAAGATGAACGACCACGCCCCGAAGGACCCTTCGTTGGGCGCCCACCGGCTGCTGGTGAGGAACCCCAGGCCCTCCTGTCGGAAGGCCGGCAGCGCCTCCTTGGTCGTCGACCAGGTGATCAGGCCGAGGACGAGGAGGACGGTGAGCCCCGCCACCAGGCTCAGGATCCGGAACCCGTCGTCGGCCCGGCGGGAGCCGCGCCGGACCAGCCTGCTCCCCTCCTCAGCAGGCACGGGCGCGGTGGGCGCAGCGACGGTCACAGCCCCAAGCCTGGCTCGCTCAGCCCGGCACCACAATCGAGTCGATGGCCGTCTTGGCCTTGTCGGTAAACGACGGGGGCAGGGCGGCGTAGTCGTTCTCGGCCGCCAGCTTCTGCCCGTTGCCCACCAGGTAACCGAGGAAGGCCTTCAGCGCCGTGCCCTTGACCTTGTCGGTCTGGTTCTTGTAGGCCAGCATCCAGGTCGGGGCGGCGATCGGGTAGGCGTCGGGGTTCGGTGAGTCCGTCGGGTCGTAGGTGAGGTCGGGCTTCAGGTCGACGCCTTCGAGAGCCTTCGTGGTCGCCGCCAACGTGGCCTCGGTCGTCTTGCCGCTCTTGTTGATCACCTTGGCGAAGGTCAGCCTCTGGGTCTTGGCGTCGGCCAGGTCGACGTAGCCGATGGCCCCGTCCTGGGTCTTGACGATCTGGGCCACACCGGGGTTGCCGTTGCCCGCCTGGGTGTCGGCCGGCCACTCGACGGTCGAGCCGCTCTTCAGCCGCCACGTGCTCGGCGCCGCCTTCGTCAGGTACTTCGTGAAGTTCTCGGTGGTGCCCGAGCCGTCGGAGCGGTGGGCCACCACGATCGGGGTGGAGGGCAGCTTGGCGTCGGGGTTCAGCGCCGTTATGGCCGGGTCGTCCCAGGTCTTCACGTCCCTCTCGAAGATCTTGGCCGTGGTGTCGGCATCCAGCACCAGCTGGCTCACCCCCGACAGGTTGTAGGACACGGTGATCGGTGCCGATACCGTGGGGATGTACAGGAACTCGCCCTTGAACATGGGCTTGTCCGCGTCCTTCACCAGGCCGTCCGATCCGGCGAAGTCGACCAGTCCGCCCTGCAGGTCGGTTCGTCCCTTGCCCGATCCGCCACCGCCGTAGTTCACCGTGACCGCCTTCTGCTCCTCCTTGAACCCGTCGATCGACGCGTCGTAGAACGCCTTGGGGAAGGTGGCGCCCGAGCCGTTCAATGTGGTGGCGGGCAGCTGCGCCTGAGCACCCGAGCCGGTGGGACCGGTCGCCTTGGAGCCGCTGCTCCCGCAGGCGCTGAGGGCGAGGCCGAGCGCGAGGCCGGTGGCGAGGAGCCGGACGGGGCGGGGGTGGGACATGTGAGGGCGTGCCTCCTGGTTGGTTCCTGGACAGGTTTGTGGCTGAACGTAGGAGGTACGGGTGGCGCCGAGCCGCTCTTTGAGTGAACGAGAGGTGAACCGGAGGCAAACACTTGCTTCAACCGGCGAGCGCACCCAGCCGAGGCGGCTGTCCGCAGTTGCCGCGACAGACCCGGGCCGACGATGCTTGGGCGCCGTGGCCTCCCCGGACGACAGCACCGCCGTGACCACCCGCCCCGAGGTCCGCCCGGCGGGCGGCTCCCGGGATGGGGCGGCCGCAACGCCGGCGGTCGAGGTCTTCAAAGCTGCTGACCTCGACTTCTGGTACGGCGACTTCCGGGCCCTCTCCAAGGTCGCACTCTCCGTGCGGCAACGCGAGATCACCGCCCTGATCGGCCCCTCGGGCTGCGGCAAGAGCACGTTCCTGCGCTGCCTGAACCGGATGAACGACCTGATCCCGGGCACCCGGGTCGACGGCTCGCTCACCTACCACGGCGAGGACCTCTACGGCCCGGGGGTTGACCCGATCGAGGTGCGGCGGCGGATCGGGATGGTCTTCCAGAAGCCCAACCCGTTCCCGAAGTCGATCTACGACAACGTGGCCTTCGGGGCCAAGGTCAACGGCTTCAAGGGCAACATGGGCGAGCTGGTCGAGGAGAGCCTGCGCCGTGCCGCCCTGTGGGACGAGGTGAGCACCAAGCTGAAGCAGAGCGCCCTCGGCCTGTCGGGCGGCCAGCAGCAGCGGCTGTGCATCGCCCGCACGATCGCCGTGAAGCCCGAGGTGATCCTGATGGACGAGCCCTGCTCGGCCCTGGACCCGATCGCCACCCTGCGCATCGAGGAGCTGATGGGCGAGCTGAAGAAGGAGTTCACCATCGTCATCGTGACCCACAACATGCAGCAGGCCGCCCGAGTGTCCGACGTCACCGCCTTCTTCACGGCCAAGGCCGACGAGACCACCGGCCAGCGCACCGGCATGCTGGTCGAGGTCGAAGCCACCGAGAAGCTGTTCACCAACCCCAACGACCAGCGCACCGAGGACTACATCGCCGGGAGATTCGGCTGACGCCTTCCGTCGTCACTCGGTCGCTCCGCTCCCTCCGTTCCTCCGGGTTGATCGACGGCCTTCGGCCGGCTCACGCTTGTCACGGCGGGCGAGCAAGCTCGCCTTCTCGCCGCCTGATGAGGGGGCTCCGCAAGCTCCGCCCCCTCAAGCTCCCCCGACAACTGCCGCAACCGGCGCATTGCCTCAGCCTATGGCCGACCCCAGTGCCCGCCCGAACGGAGGGAGCGCCAGCGACCGAGTGAGCGGCGGCCGGTTCAGCCGTTGTCGGAGTCGTTGGATTCGAAGGCGGCTCCGTTTATGAAGTGGACCCGTGCACTGATCACCGAGGCATGGTCGCCCAGGCGTTCCAGGAAGCGGGCCACCATGCCGGCTTCGACCAGTGGCTCGTTGTTGGCCTGGCGCAGCTCGAACAGCTCGCGCAGCAGCTGGGCGTAGAGGCCGTCGAGGCCGTCGTCAGCGGCGATGATCGCCGCCGCCGCCGCCCCGTCGAGGACGCCGTAGGCGCGGACGGCCCCGGCCAGCATGCTGACGGCCTCGGCGCCCAGCTCGTGGATCAGGAGGCGGACCCGGGGAGTAAGGACGCTCTCGTCGATGCGGGTCGAGCGTCGGGCGATCGAGCGCGACAGGTCGCCGCAGCGCTCCAGCTCCTGGGCCACCCGCAGGCTGGCCACCACCAGCCGCAGGTCCCGGGCCACGGGAGCCTGGCGGAGCACGAGGGTGTAGACGTCGCGCTCGACCTTGGCGTAGGCGGCGTCGATGGCGTTGTCAGCCGCCTCGATGTCGCCGACCCGGTGATCGTCCCCCTCGAGCAGGACGTCCACGGCGCTGCGCACCATGTCCACGACATCGGCGCCCATCGCCTCGACGCAGCAGTGCAGCTCAGCCAGCTGATCGTGGAAGTCGCTGCGCAGCTCCTCCCCCACCGACCTGACGCTACCGACCGGTGACCGGCGAGCAAGGTTGCAAGTCCCCGGCTCAGATGTGCGGGGCTCAGGGCGGAGGGATGTAGGTGGCCGAGCTGAAGCGGCCAAGCCTGCTTTCGAAGACCCAGGTCGATCCCTTCTGGCAGCGGGGGGAGCGGCCGAGGTCGAGGCCGTCAGAGCCCTTAAGCACCTCGAGCACCTTTGGGATCAGGTCGCCGTGGCTGCACAGGACGAGCGCTCCCTCCGTACCCGGCAACGTCGCCGTCGATCGGGCCTGGCCGATCGCCGCGTCCGGGTCATGGCCTTCCCCGAGGTCGGTTGACAGCTCCAGGCTGACGCCGAGCGTGGCGGCCAGCGGGGAGAGCGTCTCGATGCAGCGCAGCGACGGGCTCGTCACCAGCCGGTCGATGCTGAAGCGGTCACCGAGGACCTGCACGAGCCCGCCGGCCTGTCGACGGCCCCGAATGGACAGGGGCCTCAGAACATCGGGCCCGCCCCACCCCGAGCGGGGCTCGGCCTCGGCGTGGCGCACGAGCAGCACGGTCACACCGAGCCCGGCGTTTCCCGCTCTTCCGCCAGCAGCGCCGCCGGCAGGGCGTCCAGCACCTCAAGATCGCGCTGGTAGGACAGGCGGCGGCCGGCGGCGTCGCGGGGCAGCCACGCCACCTCATCGACCTCGTGTTCCAGGCGCCCGTCGCCGGCCACGGCCGACATGGCCCAGTACCTCACCACCTTGTCCCGCCCCCGCCCGTCCACGTAGTGCTGGCTCGGCAACTCCGGGCCTAGCGAGCACCGCAGGCCGGTCTCCTCGGCCACCTCGCGCTCGGCGCACGCCTCGTCGCTCTCGCCCTTGTCGCACTTGCCCTTCGGCAGGCTCCAGTCGTCGTAGCGGGGCCGGTGCACGAGGAGGACCTCGAGGTCGTGGGCGCCCACTCCCCGGCGCCAGACGACGCCCCCGGCCGCCCGCACCGGCGCTACGCCAGCCACTTCCGCAGCTTCTTGGCCGAGGCCGTCTCCCAGCCATCGCGCCACTCCCGGCGGGCCTCGTCGGCCGACCGCTGCTGGACGCCGGTCAGGAGCCCGGCGGAGAAGGCGCAGCCGGCCGCCTCCGGCCCTGTGAGCCCGACCGCCCGCGACCGCAGCCACAGCTCGGCCACCACCGCGTCCTGCACCTCGCCCAGCACGTCCTGGACGGCGGCCACGGCGGCGCCGAGCCTCTTGGCGTCCTTCCCGCACACCGGCGCTGCCGCCTCGCAGGCGTAGCGGCAGCGCTTGGCCTTCTTGCGCACCTCGTGCAGCAGCTCGCCCTGGGTGCCGTCGCCCGCCTGGTCCACCGCCCGGGCCAGGTGACCCCAGGCCTTGGCGACCTGCCGGGGGACCACCTTGGCGGCACGCTTGCCGGCCGCCCCGGTGAGCGGCGGCATCTGGCTGGCCGCCACCAGCTGGTCCAGGAGGTTGGCGTAGCGGGGCGTCGACAAGGCCTCGGCCGCCCGCTCCCCCGCCCTGGCCCGCTCGTCGCCGAGGGTTCGCAGCAGGCCGGCCGCCGCCGCCGCGTCGGCCCGGCCCAGCTGGTCCGACTGGCGCTGGAGGCGGGCCAGGAGCACGTCGGAGTCGCGTGCCGCGCCGAGCTCTCCGGCCAGCCACGCAAGCTCGGCCCGGATGTCATCGACCCAGCCCCGGTCGAGCAGCGGTGCGAAGGTGGCCAGGTCGCTGCGCAGGCGACGGGTGGCCACCCTGGCCTGGTGGACCTCCTCGTCGTCGTCACCGAGGCGGACGCCGGGGTCGTGGGCGATGAGGCGATGGGCGCCGGCGGCGATGGCCGCCTGTACGAGGTCGCCGGCCGAGGACTTGCGACCCACGCTTCGCACCTCGACGTCGGGCGGGGCGGCGGCGCCCGGGCCGAGGGCCCTGACGATCTTCGGGGTGGGATCGGGCTCACCCGCACCGGCTTCGACCAGCCGCTCCACCACGAGCGGGAGCAGTGAGGCGCCCTCGTGCCCGCCCGGCGCCAGCTCGACCTCGATCTCGCGGAAGCGGCTGACCACCTGCTGGCCGTCCATCACCGACACCTCGTCGTCGGCCACCTCGAGCGCCACCCGCCCGGCGGCGTCCAGGACGTGGCTGCGACGGCGCCTGGTGACCAGCCGGGCCACGGGCTCGAGGCGGCGGCCCCGGGTGGTGGCGGTGACGAGGGCGGCCGCCTCGGCCGGCGGACGGTCGGGAGGTCCGGCGAAGGCCAGCTCCGAGCGCCGGAGCAACGGACCTGCCCGCCCCGGGGCAGAAGCGGCACCGGCCGCTGAACCGTTGCCGGCGGGGAGCTTCAGCGTCCAGGTCCGCTCGGACCCGTCGCTGGCCGTGCGGTGGCGCAGGCTGAGGCCCGCCCGGGTGAGCCGAAGGTCGGGGGTGTCCCAGTAGGTGGCGCTGAGCGTGAGCTCGCCAAGCTCGACCACCGACGACATGGACCCGGTGTCGCCCACCTCCGACCACCTGGTGCCGAGGTCGGGCAGGACGAAGGTGGCGTGGGCGCCGAGCTTGACCTCGTGCTCGGCGACCCTCGAAGCGGGGGCCATGCCCCCATCCTGCCAGTGGAGGACGAGGCGCTACCGGTGCAGCCGCCCCGAGCCCTGCACCCCGAGTTCGGCCGGGTCGACCGGCTCCTCACGGCGGCGGCGGGCCCGGCGCTGCGCCCGCTCGGTCAGGAAGACCTGAGCGTTGCACCCCCCCGCCGCGCCCTGCGCCGGATGCACCTGGGTCCACCGGCCGTCGGGCCCGAGCGTCCACGACAGGCGGTCGTCGGCCAGGTTCGCCTCGATCACCTCGGCCAGGCGCTTGCGGGCCTCGGGATCGTCGATCTGCACGCACACCTCGACCCGCCGGTCGAGGTTCCGGGGCATCATGTCGGCCGAGCCGATGAGGTAGCGCACCGGTCGCTCGCCGCCGCCGAATGCTCCGCCGCCAAATGCGTAGATGCGCGAGTGCTCGAGGAAGCGGCCCACCAGCGACTTCACCCGGATGGCGTCGCTCAACCCGGGGACGCCCGGCCGCAGGCAGCAGATCCCCCGGACGATGAGGTCGATCTCCACGCCGGCGTTCGATGCCCGGTACAGCGCCTCTATGACCTTGGGGTCCACCAGGCTGTTCAGCTTGAACACGATCCGGCCGGGCCGGCCGCCCCGGGCCACCTCGGCCTCAGCCTCGATCAGCTCGACGATCCGGCTGCGCAGCGTCGTCGGGGCCAGCAGGATCCGGCGGTAGCGGGTCTGGCGGCTGTAGCCGGTGAGCAGGTTGAACAGGTCGGTGAGGTCGGCGCCCAGGTCGGGGTCGCACGACAGCAGGCCCAGGTCCTCGTAGGTGCTGGCCGTCTTGGAGTTGTAGTTGCCGGTGCCGATGTGGACGTAGCGGCGGATCCCGTCCGGCTCCTGGCGCACCACCAGCGCCGTCTTGGAGTGCGTCTTCAGGCCAACCAGGCCGTACACCACGTGCACGCCCGCCTCCTCCAGCGCCCGGGCCCAGGCCACGTTCGCCTGCTCGTCGAAGCGGGCCTTCAGCTCGACCAGCGCAGCGACCTGCTTGCCGCGCTCGGCCGCCCGGATGAGCGACTTCACGATCGGGCTGTCCGAGGACGTGCGGTACAGCGTCTGCTTGATGGCCAGCACGTCCGGGTCGAGCGCCGCCTGCTGGATGAACACCTCGACGGAGGCGGCGAAGCTCTCATAGGGGTGGTGGACCAGCACGTCACGCTCACGGATCACCGCGAAGATGTCGAGCGGCTCGTCGTCGCTGGCCATCAGGCGGCGGGGGACGGCCGGGACGTGCGGCGGGTCCTTCAGGTCCGGCCGGTCCAGGCCGTACAGGGCAAACAGGCCTGACAGGTCGAGCGGGCCGGCGACGTCGTACAGGTCGTCGGGGTGCAGCTCCAGCTCTCTCACCAGCAGCTCCCGGACCTCGTCGCTCATCGACGGCTCCACCTCGACCCGCACGGCCCGGCCGAAGCGGCGACGGCGCAGCTCGATCTCGACCAGGGCCAGCAGATCCTCGGCCTCCTCGTCCTCCAGGGTGAGATCCGCGTTGCGGGTGACCCGGAAGACGTGGTGCTCCACCGCCTCCATGCCGGGGAAGAGCCGCTCGAGGTGGACGGCGATGAGCTGCTCGAGCGGCACGAAGGTGGAGCGTGACCCGGCCCGGTCGCCGGCACCGTTGCCGTTGCCGTCGCTCCCCGGATCGGGCACGGCCACGAAGCGGGGCAGCAGCGGCGGCACCTTGACCCGGGCGAAGCGGCGCTGGCCGGTGTGCGGGTCGGCGACGATCACAGCCAGGTTCAGCGACAGGTTCGAGATGTACGGGAAGGGATGGCTGGGGTCGACGGCGAGCGGCGTCAGGACCGGGAAGATGCGGTCCTGGAAAACCCGGTCGAGGGCGGCCCGCTGGGCCTCGCCCACCTCGTCGATCCGAACGACCTCGATGCCGTGGTCGACCAGGGCGGTGGCCACCTCGCGGTAGGCAGCCACGTGCCGCTCGACCAGCCCGAGGAGGGTCGTGCGCACCTCCTGCAGCTGCTGGCCGGCGGTGCGGCCGTCGGGGCTCGGGATGCCGACGTCCGCCGCCACCTGGTCCTTCAGGCCGGCGACGCGAACCTGGAAGAATTCGTCCAGGTTGTTGGCGAAGATGGCCAGGAACTTGGCCCGCTCGAGAAGTGGCAGGTCAGCCTGCTCGGCCTGGACCAGCACCCGGGCGTTGAAGTCGAGCCACGAGACCTCACGGTTCAGGTAGCGCTCGCCGCTCGGCCGCAGGGCGGCCTCCTGCTCGGCGCTCGGCATGTCGGCGGCCTCGGCCGCCAACGGCGCCAGCCTGGTCTCGACCGTCAACTCCTCGGTGTCCGCCATGGCCCAGCCCAGGCTAGGCCCCGTCCTCAGCCCTCGGGCACCCCGAGATCCCACTCCAGGTACAGCGCCTCGCGCTCGGCGTCCTTCACGACGCGCTCCCGGTTGCGCCGGAACTGCGGGTCGTGGGGGGGCAGGAGGAGCAGACGGGCGTTGACCCGGTGGCGGAACTCGTCGATGGCCTTTCGGTCACCGGCGACGCCCTGGACGTCCCAGTGGGGCGCCACGGGCCCCAGGTACACGACGCGCACCTGGCCGCGGGGGCCCTGGTTGTCCGAGAGCATCGACATGGGCGGCGACCCTACCGCTGACCGAGCTGGGCCTCTATGGTCTGGCGCCTGCCGTCTCGGACCAGGTCGATCCTGAGCTTGTCCCCCGGCTTCTTCGAACGGACGATCCGGCTCACGTCGGCCACCGAGCTGACCGGCGTGGAGTCGAGGCCGACGAGGACGTCATTTGGCGTCACGCCGGCCCGATCGGCCGCCGAGCCCGGCTCGACGTTCTGGACGACGGCCCCCCGGTCGACGGTCAGGCTCAGCCTGGTGACGATCTCGGGGGTGACGGTGACGGTGCCGACGCCGAGGTATGCGCCCGAGGTGCGTATCGGGCCGCCGCCGGCTTTGCGCAGCTCATCCACGACCGGCTTGATGGTGTTGGCGGCGATGGCGAAGCCGATCCCCTCGGCTCCGGCCCCTGACCCCCCCGGGTCCCGGAGCACTGCGGTGTTGATGCCGATGACCTGGCCGGTGGTGTCGACCAGCGGGCCGCCCGAGTTGCCCGGGTTGATGGCCGCGTCGGTCTGGATCAGCCCGTCGAGGTTCCCGAGGGTGCGCCCTTTGGCGCTGATGATGCCGGTGGTGACCGTCGGTCCGCCGACCAGAGCCAGGGCGTTGCCGATGGCGACCACCGAGTCGCCCACCTCGGCGGCGTCGCTGTCGCCGAGCGTGGCCACGGGCAGGGCGGACGCGCCGTCGATCTTGAGCAGGGCCAGGTCGTTGTTCTTGTCCGAACCCACGAGCTTGGCGCTGCGGGCCTTCGTCTCGTTGAACAGGGTGACCGAGATCTGCCCGGTGCCCTCGACCACGTGGTTGTTGGTGACGACCTCGCCGGTGGCCGAGATGATCACGCCCGTTCCGTTGCTGGTCCCGCTGCCGCTGCGCTGCACGACTGTGACCACGGCCGGCTCGACCTTGGACAGCACGTCCTTCACGCTCATGGGCGCGCCGGGCAGGGTGCCGGCGCCTGAGGGCCTGGGCGTGCTTGACCGGGGGGAGACCGGGGTGGAGACGGGTACGGAGGTGTCCGTGGAAGTGGCGCCGTCTACCGCCGCCACCACGCCGCCACCGATCAGGGCGCCGGCCAGGGCGGCCACGCCCGCCACCCACACCCACACCCGGTTCTTCCGGCCCGAGCCACCGGGTTGGCCGGGGCCGCCACCCTCACCGGGGGGTGGGTAGCCCGACCCGCCCGGGCCGCCGCCCGTGGGAGACGGCGGAGGGCCTGGCTCGGCCGGCGGCTGGGCCCACGGCCGGTCCACAGGCGGGCTCCACTGCTGGGTGGGGATGTCCCCTGTGGGGGCGGAATCCCAGTCTCCCGAGCCGATCGGTGCCGGCCAGACGGTGGTGTCGTCCACGTTTTTCACTCTTCCTCACTCATCGGGGAACCCCGGGGGCCGTCCCATCCGTCAACGACGACGGGTACGAACCGGTTCCAGTCGGGAACCTTCCCACCCTGAGGGTGCGTTTACCAGTGAACCCGAGCATGGAGGCCGTGGACGATGGAGACCGAGTGGATGCCGGAAGGCAGGTGCCGTGACATCGCGCCCGGCACGTTCTTCCCGAGCGACGGCGTCGGCGTCGAGGTGGCCCGCCGCATCTGCGCCGAGTGCCCGGTGAAGGACCCCTGCCTGGAGTACGCCCTGTTCCACCGCATCGACCACGGAGTGTGGGGTGGCGCCTCGGAGCGTGAGCGCCGACGCATCCTCCGCCAGCGCCGCCTGAACGCCACCGTCTAGAGGCGTAGCGGCGGCCCCCTCGGAAGGGCCGACCTCGTGTGTCCGCCACCACTCAGCGCTAGGAGCATGCTGAAGTACTGGGCTCGGCTGCCGCGACCGGGAGCATCACCGCAGGTCACGCGGCGCGGCGCCTCATGCCTCGCTCTACTTCAGCACACTCCTATGCCAGCAGGCGGACGACGTGGCGGGCGGCTTGGCGGAGGTGGGCGAGGAAGGTGGGGCGGGTTGGTTCGGGGACGGAGCGGGCGGCGGCCAGGACCTCGGCTGGGGGGCCGTCGCCCACCACGGTCGTGGTGGTGCCCCGCTCGGACCACGTCACCACCTGGCCGCCGGCCCAGGTCCAGCGGCGGCCAAGGGTCCCGCCGACCCTGAGCGCCTCGCCGCCGGCCGGGAGCGCCGACGGGTCGGCCTCGCCCAGCTGGGAGAACACCGAAAGCGTGCGGACGCCGTCGCCGTAGAGAACCTGCACCGCCGGCCCCCGCTGGTAGGCGCCCAGGCGGGCGTAGCCGCCGACCAGCTCGGCCGGGGCCTGGAACGGCTGGGGCACCTCGGCCAGCTGCGGCACCTCCCGGCGCTGGCGCACTGGGATGACGGCGCCGGGGGCCGCCGGCTGCAGGCCGTCGAGCGAGGTGAACTCGACCACACGGATGGTCGAGCCACGCGAGTCGTAGACCTGCCGGCGCAGAAGCAGGCCCGAGGCGTCGTCGACGTCAGCCTCCTCGGTCAGCCGACCGTCGGTCTCCAGCAGGACGCGGGTGGTCGGACGATCCAGGATCAGCGGCCCGAGGTCGGTGTGCACCTCGTACTTCTCGGTCGGATCGGGGGCCTGGCGGGCCGTGCTCACCCCGCCCGTCCAGGTGAGAGACGGCTGATCCAGGTCGAGACCGAGCTCGAGCTCGTTCCCTCGGCCCTGAACCGGCATCGGCTCGGTGTGGATGACTCCGCCGCCGTCGACCCAGCGGACCAGGACGGTGCCCACAAAGGCGACGGAGGCCGAGGCGACCTGGGCCCGTCGCAGCACCTCGGCGTCCCCGCCGGCCCGGCTGGGCGGGGCCGCCAGCCCGGTCACCACCAGGGCGGCGACCAGGGCGGCCGCCGCCTTCATCGGCTGAACGAGATGGGCAGGGCCGCCGGCGCCAGACCCGACACCGCATCCGGTCCGGGTGACGAGGTGGAGTGCTGGGCCACGAACGAGGCCACCGCCGGCCTGGTGGTGTCGGTCGGGCCCGGTCGACCGACCAGGCCCAGCACCCCGACGCTGGCGGCGGCCACCGCCGCAGTGGCAGCCACCAGCTGACGGGTGCGGGGACGACGGGCATGGCGGACCGGACGGGAGGCCGGCGGTGCCGGCCAAGCCCCCGCCGGCCTGAGCACCTCGGCGGGCGGATCCAGCGGAGGCAGGGCCCGCAGCGCCGTGCGGGCCCAGGCGACCTCGTCGTGCTCGGCGGCGCAGGCCGGGCAGGCGGCCAGGTGAGCATCGACCCCCGGGAGGAGGTCGACGGCCATCTCGTCGTCGAGGCGGGCCGAGATCATGTCGCCGACGTGCACCGCCGGTGCGGCCCGCAGCACCCCGGCGGGCGCATCAAGGGTGGGCAGGGCCCGGAGAGCCCCGCGGGCGGCGTCGACCCGGTCGCGCTCGGCGGCACAGGCGATGCAGTCGGCCAGGTGGGCGACCACGCCGGCCGCCTCGATGGGCGTCACCTCGCCGTCGATCCAGGCCGACAGCAGGTCCCCCGGATGCTCTCCCACGGCGCTCATGGCTGCACCTGCGGACACGTGATCGGACCGGTCACGACTCGCGCCCGGCCAGGGTCTCGCGCAGCAGGGACCGGCCCCGGTGGATGCGGCTGCGGACGGTGCCGACGGGCACCCCGAGCGAGGTGGCGATCTCCTGGTAAGGCAGGCCGGCGACATCGCAGAGCACCACCGCAACCCGGAACTCGTCCGGGAGCCCGTCCAGCGCCCGCTGGATGTCGTGCGACAGCGTGGCGTCCTGGAACGTCTCCTCGGCGGCCTTCGACGCCGGCAGGACGCGCTCGGCCCGGTCGGCCTCGTCGGGCAGCAGGTCGGTGGGGCGGCGCTGGCGCCTCCTGACCCCGTCCAGGAAGACGTTCGTGGTGATCCGGCTCAACCAGCCCTCCAGGGATCCCGGGCGGTAGGTGGCCAGGCCACGGTGGAGTCGGAGGAGGACCTCCTGCACCAGGTCACGGGCATCGTCGTCCTTGCCGGTGAGGCGGTAGGCGACGGTGTACAGGAAGCGCCCGTGGCTCTGGGCCACCTCTTCCCACGTCGGCACTGCATCACCGTCGTCAGGCAACGACAGCAGCCCTGGGTCGGTTCCCGGGGAGACCTCTTAGTCCCGCTTGGCCTTCTGCTCGCGCTCGACGAGCAGCGCCTCGAGCTCGGACTTGGAGATGGTGATCTTGTCCTCCGGGTCGACCTTCGCCGCTTCGAGGACGGCCGCCTGCTTCATGTCCTTCTTGGGGTCGGTCTTGGAGTCGGCCTTGGCCGACTCGAACTCGTTCTTGGCTTCGCCGAGCGACCGGGCGAGCTTGGGCAGCTTTGAGCCACCAAAGATCAGCACGACGATCAGCAGGACTATGAGGAGTTCCGGGGGTCCGATTGACGACATGGCTGTGGCCTCCTAGGCGGCGTTCCAACAGATACGTTACCGCTCCCCCGCCCGGATGGCCACGCGGCGAGGCCCACCAGGTTCGCTGGCGGGCCTCGACGGGGGAAGGTTCAGCTGTGGGGGGCCTCCCCCCGGGGGTCAGGCCGAGGAGGCGCTGCGGCTGGAGACGCCCCGGCTGCGGCGGATGCGGCGGCGCTCCCGCTCGCTGAGTCCGCCCCAGATCCCGAACTTCTCGCCGTTGGTCAGGGCGTACTCCAGGCAGTCCTGCTGCACGACGCAGCCGCGGCAGACCTCCTTCGCCTCGCGCGTCGACGCGCCCCGCTCCGGGAAGAACAGCTCGGGGTCGACCCCCATGCAGTTGGCTCTGCCCTGCCAGTCAGGTGCTTCGGTGCGGAGTGTGGCTACCAGTTCCATCGGCTTGACCTCCCTCGTGGTCCTGCGGGGGAAGCCCCCCTAGCACCGATGTAGTTACAGCGGTGTGATTCTCCCCCACCTGGCCGTCCTGCGCAAGTGCCAACCTCGATTTCGTCAGTCCACAGGCGGCGTGGCAGGCCTTAGGCTGGGCGGGATGCCCAGCGTCGGCGCCCCGGAGCTCCTCATCGTCCTGCTGATCCTGGGTTTGATCGTGGTGCCGCTCGTGGTGGGCGTGCTGAGCTTGGTCGACATCGCCGGGCGTCCCGAGGCCGGGTTCCAGGCCGCCGGGCAGAGCCGGGCGACCTGGCTGATCATTGCCATCGTGTCGCTGTTCGTGCCCTGCGTCTGGTTCGCTGACGTCTACTACCTGGCGGCGATCCGCCCGAAGCTGGCCCGCCGGGCCTGACCGGTCAGCCGGCGAGGCGGCGGATCGCACCTCACCTTGCTGTCTGCCGGGCCCGCCGGGGTCCCTAAATGGAAAACGGCGTGCGACATCAGATCCCCTGATGGCCGCATCAGATGCTGACCGACTAGCGTGCGGGCCGTGAGGACCACCCTCGATCTCGACGAGACCGTGCTGGCCGAGCTGCGGGACCGACGCCGGCAGGAGGGCCGGAGCCTCGGGCAGGTGGCCAGCGAGCTGCTGGCCCGGGCGCTCGCCGACACTGCCGCGCCTCACGCCACCGCACCATTGGAGTGGTCATCACAACCGATGGGAGCCCGGGTCGACCTCGGCGACCGCGAGGCCCTCAACGCCGCTCTTGACGCCGACCGGTGAGCGTTGCCATCGACGCCAACATCCTGCTCTACGCCTCGGACGATGCCAGCCCCCGCCAGCCGGTCGCTCGCGGCCTTCTCGAGGACCTGGCCGCCGGCCCGGACCTCGTGTACCTCTTCTGGCCGGTGGTGATGGCCTACCTGCGCGTCGCCACCCACCCGTCAGTCTTCGACCGCCCCCTCGACCCGGCGACGGCACGAGCCAATGTGCACGGCCTCCTCGCCCGCCCGCACATGCGATGCCCGGGAGAGGCCGACGGCTTCTGGGCGTTGTTCGAGACGACGGTAGAGCCTGACATCGTGCGTGGGAACCTCGTCACTGACGCACACATCGCCACTCTCATGCGCCAGAACGGCGTCAGCACCATCTGGACCTCTGACCGCGACTTCCTTCGGTTTCCCGGCATCTCGACCCGAGACCCCTACACCACCCGCTGAGTCCGCCGGGACCCGCGAGGGTCACCCGAACTGACCGCCACGGCCCGGCGTCAGCCGGCGCGGCGGCGGCTCATCGTGCGCTTGTTCTCGATGAAGTCGACCAGGACGTAGTCGCCCAGGGTCTCGGGGGTGGTGAAGAAGGCCCGGCCCCGGTTGAGCTCGGTCATCGCCTCGACGAAGTGGCGCAGGGCCGGCGAGGCGTCGAGCATGAAGGTGTTGATGGTGATGCCGTCGCGGGTGCAGCGGTTGACCTCGGCCAGGGTGGCGTCGCGGGTGGCCGGGTGGGTGGGGTAGTGGAAGAACGGCTCGCCGTCGGCCTGGAGGTGGGCGGTGGGCTCGCCGTCGGTGATCATGATGATCTGCTTGGTTCCCGACTGGCGGGCCAGCATGCGGCGGGCCAGCACCAGGGCGTGCTGCATGTTGGTGCCGTAGACGAAGTCCCATGACACCTCGGGAAGCTGCTCGGCCTTCAGCTCGCGGGCCACCTCTGAGAAGCCCACCAGGCCCAGGTAGTCGCGGGGGTACTGGTTGGAGATCAGCGAGTGCAGCGCCATGGCCACCTTCTTGGCCGCCAGGAAGCTGTCTCGCATGGGCATGGACAGCGACAGGTCGATCATCAGCACCGTCGAGCTTCGGGTCAGGTGCTCGCTGCGCTCGACCTCGAAGTCGTCCGGGGTCAGCCTCACCGGCGTCCCCGCCCCGCCCCGCCTGACGGCGTTGCGCACCGTCCTTTGGATGTCGAGGTTGAAGGGGTCGCCGAACTCATAGGCCTTGGTGTCGTAGGTCCGCTCGACGCCGACGCCCTGGCGGACGGTCTCGTGGCGGCCCAGCTTGTCCTTGGCCAGGTTGGAGAACAGCTGCGATAGGGCGTTCTGGCCGATCTTGCGCAGGCCCCGGGGAGTCAGCTCGTAGCGGCCCTCCCGCCGTTCCAGGAGCCCGGCCGCCTCCAGCTTGCGGGCCAGGGCGGCCAGGCGGTCCAGGCTCTTGGCCGCGTCGTCGCCCAGCAGCTCGCGGGCCCGCTCCATGTCGACCTGGGCCAGGGCGCCCGGGTTGCTGGCGCCCCGCAGCATCTGCTCCAGCTGGTCGATGTCGCCGAGCTCGCGCATGACCGGGCCGGCCTGGCCCATTGACATGGGCTGGTCGCCCTGGAAGTCGTAGCCCTGCTCCCACGGCAGCGACGGGAACATCTGCTGCAGGTTGCTGCCCAGCCGGCTGACCTGGAAGGACAGGTCCATGTCGGCCAGGAGGGCGTCGGACAGCTGCTGGAGCTGGGCCCGCTGCTCGGGGCTCATCGAGTTGAGCATCTGCTGCATGGCCGCCATCTGCTGGGCGATCTGGGCCAGCAGCCCGTCCAGGTCCTTCGGGTTGCCGGGGAAGAAGTCTCCGTGGCGGCGCATGAACTCGTCGAACTGCTCCTTGGTGTCCGTCCCCTGCTGGCGGGCCTCGACCAGTGCGTTCAGGTCGTTGAACATGTCCTTCATGGCCTGCATCGCCGCCGGGTCGCCGGCGGCCTGCTGCATGGCCTGGGCCATCTGGCCGAGCTGGGCCTGAAGCAGCTGCTCCCTCAGCTCCTCGACGAGCTGCTCGAACGCCTGCTGGGCGGCGCCCGACGTGAAGTCGTAGCGCTGGAGCCCCTGGACCCGGCCGGCCAGGTCGTTTGGCAGCAGGTCGAGCTGCAGCCGGCGCTCGGCTCTGGCCCGGGCGCCCACCTCCTCCCGGCGCCTGTCACCGCTTCTGGCCGCCTGCTCGTCCAGCCGGTCGAGCTCGGCCCGCTCAGCCTCGGTGACGTCGCCGAGCCGCTCGGCGATGTCCTCGTAGACCCCGCCGAGGTCGTGGCTCTCCAGCACGTCCCGCTTGCGCTGTCGCAGCTGCTCGAGCAGCTCGCGCAGGCCCTTCACCTGCTCGCCGTCGGGGGTCTCGAACCCCGACTGCAGGAGCCGCCGCAGGGCCGAGTTCAGGTCGCCGTGGTACAGCAGGTCGTCGGTGATCTGGGCGAACAGCTCATCGGCGTCGAGGTCGAACCCTGACTGGGTGCCGTCCCAGCGGGAGTAGCGGTGGCGCCACGGCATGGTCGCCGACGCTAGGTCGCCGCCGCCGCGTGTCCGACGACGCGTCTTGGCCGGCGTCGGCATCTGCTGGGATAACGCCGTCGCCGAGTCGTTCTGGTCAACGTTGAAGCGGGAGTGCATCAAGGGCAAGGTGTACGCCACCAGAGCCGAAGCCCGCAGGGCCATCTTCACCTGGGTCACCTGGTACAACGCGGAACGGATCCACACCACCCTCGATGGGCCGCACCCTGAATGGGAACAGCAGTACCGTCAAGCTGTCGTCGGTGGCGCCGGAGCGCCAGCGCAGGCCGACCCGGCATTGGCGACGACCTGACGGGCAGCGGCTACAACTTGTTGAAGACCCCGCCGAGGGGCTCCCAGTCGGTCGGCGACGGATACCACGCCTGACCGTCCCAAGCCTTGTGGTACATCTGGTTGTCGGTCCCGAGCCCGAAGATATCGAGACGGTTCTCGCCCCAGGCAGCAACAGCGGGCGGGCTGTTGAAGACCCCGCCGAGGGGCTCCCAGTCGGTCGGTGACGGATACCACGCCTGACCGTCCCAAGCCTTGTGGTACATCTGGTTGTCGGTCCCGAGCCCGAAGATATCGAGACGGTTCTCG